>CAMLLI010000713.1 GCA_946480685.1 uncultured Flammeovirgaceae bacterium
GTGCTAAAGTTTTGATCCTTCGGTACAAATCACTGAACTTTACGGGCTTAACTAATTATTGAATTCGACTTATGCGTGTAGTTGGAGAAATTCCGCATCCGGATTGTAAGATCACACTTTTTGCCTGGAACAACCGCTACCTGATCAAGTTTGAACAGGGGTTTCTGGAACAGACTTTCAAGATCCATGAATATGATGTAACGTCAGAGGCCGAGCTGAAAGAGCTGGTCGATGAAAGCTTTATCCGTGAAACGCTAAACCGATTCGAAGCCATGGGAGCCAGTCTTCGTAACAGGTTGAATGCGATAGGTTAATCATTGTATGGCCTAATGATTTAAGGAATAACCGATAACGTTCAACTTTTCACTATTTTGCGTCCCCGAATGGAAGTCGTAGAGAAGAAAAATAAGAATAAGAAGTATAAACCTATCCTGGACGGTATACCTGACTGGCCTGTATATCAGTTAAGTAAAAACCGGAAGGAGTTTATAGAAGAAGTTGCAAAGAAGTCTATTGCACGCATTAAGGAACTGCGTCCGACAACAAAGCAACTTATAGACGAACTTCAAACTACTGTTTACCGCGAACAGCAACGCATGAAGCGTAACCGCTGGCGTGTAGACCCGGTAGATGAACCTCGCTTTTGGGCTACCATTAAAGACGACATGGTGGGGCTTGACACCAAGCCTGCAGAAGAAGCACAGGCTAAAGCTGAGGAAATTCTGCATCGAATTGTTTCGCGTTACGCCAACGAAATTGCCGGTAACTTTAATGCGAGCTCCTATAAAGTAACGCGCGAGATTGTTAAGTTCTGGTTTGCCCGCTTACTAAACGGTGCACGTGTTAAAAAATTCGGAGCGTTCTTCCGCAACCGCTATACCCTGCGTGATAAGATACATATTGTTGGTAAGGTAAAGCAACTGCGTAACCTCGCTACCAAGGGCACTGTCATTATGGTACCGACTCACTTTAGTAATCTCGATTCTATATTGATCGGTTGGGTTATCCACTCGCTAGGATTACCTGCTTTTATATATGGTGCCGGACTGAATCTCTTTAACATCAAGATATTCGCATACTTTATGAATAGTCTTGGTGCCTATAAAGTAGACCGCAGAAAGAAGAACCTCCCCTACCTGGAGACATTGAAACTATATTCCACCTTAGCGATACAGAAGGGTGCACATAGTTTGTTCTTTCCGGGAGGAACACGTTCACGTTCGGGCGCGATCGAAAAACAATTGAAGCTGGGATTGCTCAGCTCTGCCGTAGAAGCACAACGGAACCTCTACCTGGACGCTGCTGATAGCACCAGCACGGAAGAAGTTCGTAAAATATTTGTAGTACCTGTTACGCTTAACTATCACTTTGTACTAGAAGCTCCTGATCTGATCGATGACTATCTTTCTGTTAAAGGTCAGGATCGCTATTTACCCGAGCAGGATAAATATGGAAGCTGGCAGTTACTGCAGTTCCTGTTCAAGTTCTTTACCAAGGGCTCGAACATTTCGGTTTCCATTGGCCCCGGGCTTGATGTAATGGGTAACTATGTAGATGATGATGGTAACAGTCTGGATGCACAGGGAAGAGTAATTGATACCCGCGATTACTTTGTAAGCAACGAGCATGTAACGATCGACAAGCAGCGCGAAGATGAATATACCCGCATGCTGAGTCAGAAGATTGTGTTCGAATATCATCGCATCAACCGTGTATTCGCCAGTCACCTTGTTGCCTATGTTGCCTTTGAGATGTGGCAGAAGAAACATTCCAAGCTTGATTTGTTCGGATTACTTCGCTTGCCGGAAGAAGACCAGGTTATCCCGTACGAGGAGTTTCGCGAAACTTGCAAGCGCGTGCGCAAGCATATCTATAAATTAAAAGATGAAGGCAAAGTATACCATGCAACACACCTGAAAGGACAAATCGATCTGGTGATTCGTCATGGTCTTGATAACGTTGGTATATTTCACTTGAAACGTCCGTTGTTGCTGAATCGCGAAGGAAATATTATCACAAAAGACTTCAACACATTATATTACTATCACAACAGGCTGGTTGGCTATGACCTTGAAAAGTTTATCTGACGATAAACCGGTTGGCGTAATCGGGGCTGGTAACTTCGGCAGTGTGGTGGCTAACCTTCTGGCGCAGCACCGGAAGGTATTGCTATATGCACGCGATGGAAAAGTTATACAGCGTATACGCGAGACTCGCGAGAACCGCGGGCATAGTATGCATCCCAACATCGAGCCGATTAACGATCTCGCAGCTATAGCAGAGCAGTGCGATGTGTTGTTTCCGATTGTACCTTCGGAGCACTTTCGCTCGATGATGAAACAACTCTCGCCTCATCTTCACCCCTATCATATATTAATTCACGGCACAAAAGGTTTTGACCTCACGCTTACCAACGGACAAAGCATCGAGACAATTACGAAGCTTAACCGCGGCCAGGTAAAAACCATGAGTGAAGTAATTATGGAAGAAAGTGTGGTGGTGCGTGTAGGCTGCCTCGCAGGACCAAACCTTTCGAGAGAACTCGCGGCCAATCAACCAGCAGCAACTGTTATAGCGAGTCACTTTAATGAAGTTATTACACTTGGTAAACGCCTGCTTCGTAACGATCACTTCCAGGTATATGGCAACAACGACCTGGTAGGTGTTGAACTGGCCGGTGTACTCAAGAATATAATTGCTATAGCAGCCGGTGCGTTAAGCGGTCTTGGCTATGGCGAAAATGCAAAGGGTTTATTGGTGAGTCGCGGTATGGTAGAAATGATATACCTCGGTCGCGCATTGGGCGGAAACACAAAAGCATTTTTAGGTGTAGCCGGTATAGGCGACCTGGTAACAACCTGCAACAGTTCATTAAGCCGAAACTTTACGATAGGCCATCGTCTTGCAAAAGGCGAAACACTCAAAGAAATTTTAGCCAGCACCGATGAGGTTGCCGAAGGTATAAATACCGTACGCATAACCAAGAAGTGCGCTGACTACTACGGTGTGCGTGCCCCGATAACCACTACGCTTCATAAAGTTTTATTTGAAGATCTAACCATGAAGCAGGCCCTGCGATACCTGATGCGCTATCCGTTGAATGTGGATATTGACTTTCTTTAGTCGTAGTCCGGCCTCTCGCTGCAAGATACTGGCTTCACGATAACAGCCGTTATACGTTACAGGTTAACCGTTATACGTGGGAGAGTACAGTTATACTATCAGATATATACACGTCAGCATCTGCAAAAATCAAAGTATATAAATCAAAAGGCACTAAATCTCTTTGTGAAACTTAGTGCCTTCTTTGTGTTCTCTGAGCAATTGGATTTCATTACCCGCTAATAACGATCAACGGATAATGCTCAACGCTACTTAACTACGTTAATCTTCAACGTATTGGTACGTGCTTTCTCCT
>CAMLLI010000714.1 GCA_946480685.1 uncultured Flammeovirgaceae bacterium
GGTATCATTCGAATCTTTTACCGGTGGACTGATTGCTCCGGAAACTGATCCGGAAAATCCATGGCGGTATAAATTTACCTGGAACTCGCGCAACGTTGTTATGGCCGGACAAAGCACAGCCAAGTATATTCAGAATGGCGAGTATAGATATATACCGTACCAGCAATTGTTCAAACGCATCACGCCTGTATCCGTGCCGGGCTATGGTGAGTATGAAGGGTACGCCAACCGCGATTCACTGAAATATATAGATACCTATAAACTTCAGGGTATTAAAACGATGTTGCGTGGTACGCTGCGTAATAAAGGTTTTTGCAGTGCCTGGAATGTGCTGGTGCAGTTGGGCTGCTGCGATGATACTTACGTGATGGAAGGCGTTGATCGGATGACACACCGCAGCTTTATAGATGCATTTGTCGATGCCGATAAAAGTATATCGCTGGAGGAAAAACTAATACGAATATTTTCGCTTGCAAAAGATGGACCTGAACTTACACGCTTGCGCTGGTCAGGTTTGCTGGATGATGAACCCGTTGGTTTAACAAGCGGTACTCCGGCACAAATACTCGAACATATACTGAATAAGAAATGGAAGCTGAAGCCTGCCGACAATGACCTGATTGTGATGTGGCATCGCTTTGTGTTTGAGCAGGGCGGCAAGCAACGTGAAATACAGGCTTCACTCGTGGCACGTGGTGAAGATGCTGTTCATACTGCGATGGCTAAAACGGTAGGCCTTCCGTTAGGTATAGCCGCCAAACTTTTGTTGCAGGGTAAATTAAAAAGTACCGGTGTTGTTATACCGGTTCATGCTGAATTCTATACACCTGTTCTGCAGGAGCTGAAAACGCTGGGAATAGAATTAACGGAGACAGAAAAATAAAAAAAACAGGTACACCGTTGGGTATACCTGTTCTGTATATGTTTTACGATATATATAGTTCTACGAAGAGCGGTATGCCATTTCGTAAGCAGATTTTACATGCGGCCCGAGGAACACGCGTGCATAGATACGGATGATGGCCAGTCCATCGATGATGAAACTAAGCGAGACAAAGAAAGCCAGTAGCGCCTGATCTTCGTGTATGTGACTGAAGATAACATCTTCTCCTATAAACGTAGGTGTTATCGGGAATCCTGATAATCCTAAACAGGTAAGCAGGAAGAGAAATGCCAGACCACTGTGTTTGTAGGAATGACCGTGAAACTGATCGAGGTCTATACTTCCTTCTCTTGCTTTAAGTTTACGAAGACACAGAATGCCAATCACGCCTGATATCGTTATACCACTCAGGTATAAAAATGTATGATTGAAACTGAAGTGCTCGTTGAATGAAACAGCAAGTGCCACCCAAAAGTGATTCATAATTACTAACGCCCAGCTCATCTGTGCATGCTTTCTTTCCGAGAAGGCTTTCAAAACCATAACAAGTCCTATTAAAGCAAATAGTATAGGAAGTTGCTCGTGGATGGTGGCCGGTATCAATGCTTCATTGTATAAACAGAACAACCCGAGGGCATAGGCGCCTGCGAAGAAGATCAACACTCGCTTCAATGTAAGGAAGCCTAATTTGTTACCGGCCCACTTCAGCGGGTTCCATAAGTATCGATACATAAATGAATCCAGGTTCCACTCTTTGAGACAAAGCATGTAAAATGTATACTCGATCTTTTTGGGAAGGGAATCTTCAAAAGTATGTTCGCGCGGAGTAAAATTATAGAACTGCTCACGGATGAGGTAACTCACCACCGAAGGCGATACCAGGAGCTGATACGTTCTCAGGAAAGCATTACCCGCAAAGTGGAATAATGCAAGTGTCTCTAATCCTGCGGCTACTTCGATAAAGATCAAACCGATCTGCGCTATAGATGCATACGCGATCTGACTCTTTACAGATGATTGTACGCGTGCTATACCCGTGGCTACAATACTCGTTAATAACCCCACTAAACCAATTAGAATTCGTACCGAGAGTTGATGCTCCCAGAACGGAAATGTTCTTACCAGTAAAAATACACCGAGGTGAACAGAGAGTGAACCGTAAAATATAGCGCTGGATGGTGTCGGACCCTCCATAGCGCGTGGCAGCCACGATGAGAACGGAAACTGTGCAGACTTGGCAACTGCTGAAATCAAGATCATCAGTGATATAAATACTCCAATGAGACTATGTGTTTGCAACTGCGCATCTACCAATGTATAGTTGTTCAGCTTGAGGAAAGTGATGTTCTCGTGCCACAGATGGTGACTCAGCCACATGGCCAGAATTATACCTACATCAGCAATGCGATAGATGGAAAATATCTTTACTGCATTTTTTACCGGCAGGTAACGATCTCTGTAGAATGCAATGAGCAGGAATGACGCGATACCCAGTATTTCCCAACCTATAAACAAAGTTTCAAGATTACCGGAGAAGATCACAATGTTATACCCGAGGTAAAAGAAGAGAACCGTGTTGAAGAATCGCTTGTATCCACTTTCACGGTGCAGGTATGCGCGACTATAGAGCGTTACCAGGAATGTGAGGAATGAACCTACAAAGAGATACATCGCAGTGATCTTGTCGAAATAGAAATCAACGAAGAACTCGTATCCCGGACTGCGGAACAGAGCAATGTCTTTGATGTTTAAGGTAGGATGTCCGTTCAGTAACCACCAGCCGAGAAAAAATACGGCTATAACTAGGTGCAAACCTGCCGTTACAAATGCGGTGCGTGAAATCAGTGTCTCCTGCCGTGCAGGGATCAGCAGACTAATTATATACCCGACCAGCGGAAGAAGTATAAATAAATTAAGAATCGATGTCATATAGCGAGGGCTTAAGAAAGTAAGTGAACGGGTATATTTTCCTGGTAAGATTCGATGAGCGATGCTACATCCGAAACAGGATTTACGTTTTTGGTTGTTGTCTCATAGGGATAGAACGCTCCCTCACGGAATACAGAGAGTGCTTTAGTTTCCGGATTCACAGCGATCAGGTTTACCCATTCGTTGATGAACCATTCGTACGTCTCTGCATTTTTTTGAATCGTGCGTAATACAACATCCGGAAAGTGTTCAACGATAATAAGCAGACGAACCGGGTCGTGAACTTCAATCATCTGACTTGGCAGTCCGGGGCGCAGATCTCCGTCTATACCATTGGCTACACCAAAGAGTCCCATCACGTTGTGCGGCAGTTTTGTGCCAGCGCCAAGTTTCTGGTTATCCACGCGTGAGAAGAAGTATTCGAGATTTATACCGCCACATACAGGCGCTGCAGCCTTCAGAATATTAAACAGGTATGTTCCTTCCGGATCTACTTTATAGTCGAATGAATTCATGAACGAGCGTCTGTCGAGAAATATACCTTTCGATAATTCCCTGCGGCCTACAATACAAAGTGCATTGGTAGCGTGGTTCAGTTCAGGAC
>CAMLLI010000715.1 GCA_946480685.1 uncultured Flammeovirgaceae bacterium
ACATTAGGCGCAGCAAACCTTCCCGCTGTTCCGTTAAATGTAGACCTTGAGAAGATGATGCTGCCAAATGCAGATAAAGTGCGAAGCGCTTTGGGAGAACTGCTGTCTTTTTAGAGCTGCGAGCCGTGAGCTTTGAGCTGCGAGATATGAGGGCTGCTGGCTGCAAGCTGCTGGCTACAGGATAAAATGCATGTTGAAGTGTATATATACTTGATCGTAAGCGTTCAGCAGTAGCAGCTTTGAGCCGTGAGTAAGGATGCAAGCTGCTGCTATAGGTAGAAAGTGATAGATATATAGTATTTTACTTTCTCGCAGCTCAAAGCTCGTAACTCGCAGCTAAAAATTACACCCCGAACAGCGTGTTGAGGAATATATATACCGCACCGCAAACGCCCAGCAGCTGGTAGCCAGCAGCCTGCTACCATTAAAACGGGAATCCTATCCCCACATTATATATAACCGGTTCGCGGTAGTTGGTATAGGTGGTGGTTTCTCCGTTGGTGACTTTGGTGGCGTAGGGTTTGAAGAAACGAACTTTGTCGAGTACGAAACGTTCGCCTTCATCGCGGGCCGGATCATATACCTTCATACCTACATCGAAGCGAAGAATGAGGAATGTAAAATCGAAACGTAATCCAAAGCCTGTACCCACAGCAATCTCTTTGTAGAACTGGTTTACTCTGAACTGCGAATTGCCATTGTCCACTTCGACATTATTTACCGTACGCTTGCGTTGCTGGAATGTCCATGTGTTACCGGCATCTATAAATAATGCACCACTCACAAATCCGAAGAGCTTCTGTCGAACTTCGATACTCGCTTCCAATAGTATCTCTGCGGGTTGTTCAATGTTATAGTCGAACAATCCGTCTTTTTCCGGATTCCCATTCGACTCCGGATCTTCTGTTGTGCGCGGTTTGAATGAACCAGGCCCTAACCTTCGCGGACGCCACGCACGTATACTGTTACTACCTCCGGCAAAGAAGAATTTTTCATACGGTAAACTTTCATTCTTCGAATAGGAGTAAGCTACACCAGAGTTGAATCGATACGCAACGGTAGTATTTTTGCTGAGTACATTTATTCTTCGTAAGTCAAGACTAAAGCGCAGGTATTTGAAATATTCCAATCCGTGTCTCGTAACAATTGAAGTGTCGAGGAGATTCCAGATTGTACCACCGCTCTCTAATTGTGCGCGTATAAAGCCCGAGCTTCTTTCCTGGTTACCGTAGTTCCTATAGTTCCAGGTAACACCAAAGATGATACTATTTACGAACGAAGGACGGAATGAATTAAGCAAGCTGAAGTTACCAAGTCGCGCTTGTTCGCGTAGCAGTTCCTTAAAATCACCGGACAGGTGTGCTGTGTCGATCACGCTGAGGTTTATCGGTGTGAGCTGATATAGTCTGTTCTTGTTATTCTGCCAGGAGTATGTACCGTTAGCAGATATAGCAGTTCTTCTATACTCAGGTCGATCAGTATAGGCATACCCAACAGTAAATTTAGTCTTCGGGTTATACGCTGCATGGCGGAAGCGCACACGATCCCGGAAAGGCCAGATAAATTGCGGAAAGGTAAGCGATGCATTTATACCAGCTTCCGTACTCTTGTAGAAGTTTTGATCTTCGGTGGCAGAAGCAACGCCTTCAAATCCAAATCGTCCGCTGATGTCGAATGTCTCCATGCCGTTGAATACATTTCGCTTCTTGAACGTCATGTTATAGAAAGGACCGGGGTATCCTTGTGTTACGTTCACACCGGCTTCGTTACTCCACTCGTATCTCGGCAACGGACTGGTAAATATATTCGCGGTAAATTTACCATTGGTTGTATCATAATTGATGTTTACAAATTTGAAGGCATCCACCAAAGCAAGTTGTCGCTGGGTGTTGAGTGTTTTGGATCGATTATATAATTCGCCCCGCTTGATGAACACACGTTGGGACAGTATCTTCAGGTTGTAGTCATCACTATAGTAACTGTATTGTATATCCCGGTAGGTTCGACCGGTGCGTTCTTTTCCAGGCTTCGTTATACCTATATCGGTTGTAAAACGTACTTCATCTACTGTAAACTTTTTATGATAGCCGCGTTTAGCCGGATCGTTTATGATGATCATCACGGCTACTCTGCGATCCGGATTTTTATATGAAGTGTCGGTAGCAAACTCTATATATTGCCTGCTGAAATCATAAAAGCCATAGTCTTTCATCAGGAGATCGAGTCGCTCACGTTCTTTGGTAAAGTTGTCTTCATCGTAGCGATCGCCTTTTTTCAATTGAGACGTCTGCAGATTACGCTGCACAACGTTGTTAACGGCTGTATCGGCGATCTGGTAAAAAATGGAGTCCAGGAAGTAAGCCTGTCCAGGTATAACAGTATACGTGACCTTAACACGCTTTGGGTATATCTTCATGGTATCAACGCGGGCGTGTACCTTGTTTGTGAAGTATCCTTTGGAGAACAGATAACCGTGAAAGCGTTCGAGCGTAACGCGTACGAGACTGCTGTCGAACACCGCGATAGGTTCGCCCCACTGCATTACCGTATTACCGTTCTCTATTTTGTTGGCGAGCTTCTCGCTTTTCTGTTGCTTGCGGAATTGCAGGTTGTTGATGCGCTTTTCTTTTTTGGTAGCGGCTATCTTGGCATCGAACTTCTTTTCAAAGCGTTCTTTCTTCTTGATCATCTTCTCCTGGTCGTAGAAGCGGTAGCCGAAGTAGTATATGCTTACCAGCGGTGCCAGCGGACGGATGATAAACTTACGGTTAGGGCGCTGTGCATGAAGGCCCTGCAAGGCGCTCGCATCGATGTGCCGCGGAGCATCAATTCTTTGGCGATACAATAGTTTTTCATTTTCTTTCAGGTGCTTTATACCCAAACAGCCCGAGAGGACGAATGGGAGCAGAGCAGCAGTAAGAAAATATTTATAGTTCAGGGTCCTCAAGCGATACGAATGCTATCCAAAGCAAAAATCAAGTTTATCAAATCTTTGCAAGTAAAGAAATACCGGAAACAGGAGCAATGTTTTGTGGTGCAAGGAGCAAAGAGTGTGCAGGAATTGCTCGCTTCTGACTTTGAAGTGACTCTGGTACTCGGTACAACGGACTTTTTTAGGCAACTGAACCGACCCGTGCAGGCTGAAACGCTGGAGGTAACAGAGAAGGAGCTGACGGACCTGAGCGAATTCCAGACGAATGACTCGGCTCTGGCCCTTGCCCGACTCAAACCCAACGATCCTATACAACTGCCACCCGACACATTCGGTATAGTGCTGGACGATATACGAGACCCGGGTAACCTCGGAACCATTATCCGTACGGCAGACTGGTTTGGTATAACGCACATCATAGCCTCTGAAGAAACTGCTGATTTTTATAACCCGAAGGTGATCAG
>CAMLLI010000716.1 GCA_946480685.1 uncultured Flammeovirgaceae bacterium
AAATCAAATGTGCAGCTAAATATCTATACTTCCGTCTGTGGAAAAGTGGCATAGTATATATAGTCGAAGCGAACAACATCGGGTTTATTTTCAGAACTTACCAGGAGTGTCAATATTAGCCACCTAAAAACCGTTTTATGAAAACAAGACAACTCTTATGTACCATCCTGCTTGCATTTGGTTTATCTGCCTGCAGTGAAAATGAAGCTGAAAGTCCCGCCACTCGTTCGTCTGTTGACGATCCGATAACGAGAATGGAATTAGGAGAAGCAGAAGATTTGGAGGAAAGCGGAATCTCTTCTTCCAGTAAAACGCTCATCACGCAAGAGGAATTTGACCAGATCATCTCAAACACTCCCGAAGGTCAGCCTATTGTAATTCAAAACCGGTTCGGCGGACTTTCTCTTGGCAACCCTCTCGTTCCGGGCTATCATCCTGATCTTCTGACGTTCAATTTTATTGACTGCGATTTTGAAGGTATTGTCATTCAAAACACAACACAAGCAGTCATGAATTTTAACCGATGCACGGTAGATGGTGTAGTGCTTACAACCGGGGGTGTGGTTCAGTCAATGGAAATCAGACGCTCCAGGATCGGGGAGCTGCGCACGATTGATGGTTCGCACTGTGATGGGCTTTCCATCATCAAAAGTAAAATAGAACTCATTGTAAATGATAGTGGAGGAGATTCTAATTGTTTTCGGTTTATCGGGTTTCAGTAATTTGGTAATGCGAAGACTATATATGTAGTGTTTTTTTTCACAATAAAGCCGGGTTGGTTGTCCGGCTTTTTGTTTGCTTTTATTTTCAGATTGTCTTGTGTACAGCAGAAGTATATATTTTGGCGAAAAACTCATGAACTATCAAACTTTTCAACCACAAGCAGATTTAAAATCGGTCGTTAATTGCTATTGGACTTTAGAAGTCCCGGTAGAAAATGGCGCTCACCAACAACGGATTGTTCCGGATGGTTGTATTGAAATGGCTTTTATACTCGGCGATGATATAAAGCGATATACTTCTGAAAACGAATATATACTCCAGCCCCGGGCCATGATTATCGGACAGATCGTGGAGCCTTTTTATATTGAACCTACAGGCCACGTCAATACGTTTGCCGTGCGCTTTTATCCTTATGGTTTTGCCAATTTTGTTTCTGTGCCCATTAACAACCTTGCCAATAAGGAAACACCGCTGGATATACTATTCGATCGAAATAGCGCTAAAGAACTGGAGTATACTATTATTCATGCGACAAGTACACAACAACGGATTGAGATCATTGAAACATTTCTCCTGGGTAGGCTAAATAGTCAGGCTACGATTGATAACATCGTTAAGATGACTATTGATGCTCTTCTGTCAACAAACGGAAGTGCTTCGATAAAGACTATTCTTCAGGATGATCCGTCCAAAAGGAGACAGCTTGAACGAAATTTCATCAAGCAGATCGGTGTTAGTCCCAAACAGCTAGCGAAGGTGATCAGGTTACAAGCCGCTATAAAAATGATGCTCAACCGAAACTCGGAAAACCTGACGGATATAGCTTATGAAAGCGAATATTTTGACCAGGCACATTTTACGAAAGACTTCAAAGAATTCACCGGAATCAATCCGAAAGAATTTTTAGGGAATGAGACAATGGCTCTTTCCACTCTTTTTTATAAGTAGAGATTGCGTGTCGCATTTTTACAATTTTTAAACACACTCGAAACCTAGCTTTGTACTGTTATCTAACAACAGAGATGAAAAGTACAATTGCAGGTGTCATTTTAATTCTGGCCTTCGGCATTTTGGCGTGTGACAGTAAGAACGGGTCTGCATCACAAATGGTCAATTCGAGTGCAACTAAAAATGTAAAAAATATGAAAAGCTATATTTCCATTTTCGAAATTCCGGCAACGGATATAGCAAGAGCTGTTGGTTTTTATCAGGAAATTTTGGGAGTAAAAATTGAGCGAATGGATTTTCCGGATATACAGATGGGCTTGCTGCCGTATGAAGAACAAACGGTAACAGGAGTGATTATCAAAGGAAAAGATTATCAGCCTTCTGCCAATGGAGTAACTATATATTTAAATGGTGGAGAGAACCTTCAGACTATTCTTGATAAAGTAGAAAAAAACGGAGGGAAGATCATTGTTCCGAAAACACCTCATGCCGATGAAGTTGGGTACTTTGCCATATTTCATGATTCGGAAGGAAACAAAATGGGACTTCATTCACCTCACTAGGCATCGATAGTGTGCATTACTAGCGGTTCGGGTTTCTGCTCGAACCGTTTTGTTATCCTCATACCGCTCCCGATGTTTTCTCGCTATGGATCAATCAGCGAAAATATTATAGCTATAGGTATAACGATTAACAAATCATTATGTATCTATACTATGAAAATCCCGTTACATAGTTTAGACTATCAAACAGCAGGTATGAAAATATTTTTTACATTTTGTTTACAAATCGTGGTAACAGTTTCCTTTTCGCAGGCAATCTTTCCGAGTCTGAGTCCTAAAGGAAGCATTGAGCAGACTGTTGGCTTCACAAATATATCGGTAGATTATGAGCGACCCGCAGCCCGGGGACGCAAGGTGTTTGGTGGATTGGTGCATTACGATAAGCTGTGGAGAACAGGAGCAGGTAATTGTACCAGGATTAGATTCAGCAAGTCCGTTGTTATCGACAATAGAAATATAAATAAAGGCACTTACTCTGTCTTTAGTATTCCAGGTAAAAACGAGTGGACTATAATATTGAATAAAGACACGACTCTCTACGGCATAAATTCGTATGACGCGACTAAAGATATAGTTCGCTTCAAGGTAAAGCCGATTTCTACAGCGCGATACTACGAGTCGCTAACAATAGACATTGATGTAATACCAAACGATGCTGTGGTATATATATCATGGGAGAATACGCAAGTATCATTCCCGGTAAAAACGGAGTCAGATAAAGTAGTCAGTGATTTTGTTCAACAACAATTATTAACAGGTAAGTCGAAGGATTCAGATGCATACGCAACGGCAGCCGAGTACTATTACTTCCTTAACAAAGACCTCGATCGGGCGCTTGTACTCATTGACAAAGCCATTGCTATAAAAAATGAATCGTGGTACTACAGACAGAAAGTTGACATCCTGGAACTGCAAAAGAGATACAAAGAAGCAATTGATGTTGCTACGCTAGCTATCTCCCAGGATCAAAAGCGAACCGATTGGGACACTGCATCGAAACAACAAAGTGAAGCGGAGTATAAGAAGAGAATCGATTTTTATAGGAGTCAACTGAAGAATTAGATGCGTAGTAGGTATATTTTCAGTTTGCTTAATCTGTGCCTCGAGGCATCAGAGTCCAGGAGGCCAGTTTATGTTTACCCACAAAACTATTAG
>CAMLLI010000717.1 GCA_946480685.1 uncultured Flammeovirgaceae bacterium
CCGCACGGTATATTTCGCTGGTGCCGATGCGTACTCCGGCACGATTTAATGTAGCATCTGAACGGCCGTAGATAATAACTCCGTTGTGTTCGGTGATTTCTGTCCAATCTCCATGTCGCCATGCTCCGGGATACATTTCAAAGTAACTTTCCGTGTAACGTTTATAGTCGGGATCGTTCCAGAAATATACCGGCATGGAAGGCATCGGTCTGGTGATCACCATTTCGCCTACTTGTCCTGAAAGCGAATTCCCTTCTTCATCAAACGCTTCAAGCCTGCATCCTAACGCACGACATTGGATCTCGCCTGAATATACCGGGAGTGTTGGCATACCACCTACAAATGCACTGCATACATCGGTGCCACCACTCATGGATGCAAGCCACAAGTCGTGCTTTACTTCTTTATATACCCAGTTGAAACCTTCGGGCGGTAATGTACTGCCCGTAGAACTTATGGATCGGAGCGGAGCGAGGTTAAAATCTTTTGCCGGATGCGTATTGGCTTTTATGCTGGCAAGTATAAATCCGGCACTGGTGCCGAAGTGATGTATACCGGCATCCTGCGCGAACTGCCAGAGTATATTTAGGGTCGGGTATGCCGGACTGCCATCATACAACACCATGGTTGCGCCTGCAAGTAAACTTCCGTGGATATAGTTCCACATCATCCAGCCGGTGGTGGTATACCAGAAGCAACGTTCACCGGGTTTGAAATCGTTGTGGAATGTGCCGTACTTGAATTGCTCCAGTAATATACCTCCGTGCGAATGCGTGATGGCTTTTGGTAAACCGGTAGTTCCGGATGAATATAAAATCCAGATAGGATGTGCGAATGGAACGCGAACGAACTCCAGCTTTGTTGTTGTGTTACTCGTAACCTCTTTCCATGAAGCAATCGGTTTAGAAGAAGCAGGTAGTATATCTTTGGAAGAAACGATGATGACTTGCTCTAGCGAGGGTAATGATTTGATCAGATCTTGGATTACTTCTGTTTTATCGAATACTTTTCCATTGTATTGATAGCTGTCGGTAGCGATGAGTACTTTCGGCTCGATCTGTGCGAAACGATCGACCACCGCGTTCGTTCCGAAATCCGGTGAGCAACTCGACCATACTGCTCCCAACGCATTGGTAGCCAGAAATGCAATTGTAGCTTCCGGACATCCCGGAAGGTAAGCGACCACGCGATCATCAGCCACTACGTTGTGTGCTTTGAGATACTGTTGAAGAGAGGCTGTCTGTGCTGTGAGCGAGTCCCAGTATATTTCCTGAATCGGTTCTGCTTCATTCTTGAAGATGATGGCGGGCTGCTGATTGTTTGCTTTACGAAATATATGTTCAGCATAGTTAAGACGCGTACCTTCAAACCAGCGGGCATGTGGCATGGAGCCTTGCACTACGTTCGTATAGGAACCATCGTGTAGAACATCAAAGTATTGCCATATACTTTCCCAGAAAGCTTCAATGTTATCAACCGACCATTGCCATAGAGAATGATAGTCGCTGAAATGCAACTGCTTCTTCTCTTTCAGCCATTGCTGGTAGTGAACGAGGTTTGATTGCGATATAAATTCTTTTGATGGACTCCAGAGCATGGTGTTTCGTTATCCGTTAATGGTTATCCGTTAATCGTGAATCGTTATCCGTGGGTGAGGGCCGGATTGCGTTGACCAAATTAAGTAAAAAGTTTACGATACCGATTTTTAAAATCCAATTGTACTGAGGGCACAAAGGAGACGCAGCGTTACACAAAGTTTTTATAAGATGGGATTAAATAAAGTGCTATAGTAGGCGTATAGAACTAAATTAGGGTGTGTTAATCGATGATGGTAAGCTTGTAGCTTGTGAGTAATTTTGTACTTTCGCTATATTATATAAAGAATACGAGTATGTCGAACCTGAAGATATTACGGGAGATCAATAACTATACACAGGAATACGTTGCCGAACAAATCGGTGTTGATCAAAGTACATATTCTAAAATAGAGCGGAACCCTAAAAATCTGAAAGTCGATCAGGCCGAAAAATTAGCGAAGTTGTATGAAGTTGAACTGGAAGATATACTTTTACAGGGCGTAACACTTTCGTTTACCCACAATACTTTTACTGACAAGGGGTATGGTTATGTTCATAACATATTTGATGCACCCCAAAATTCGAAATCTGATAAAGACGAATTAATAAATAATCTGAAGGAACAGATCGAATTTCTGAAAGCTCAAAACGCGCAACTATTAGCACTGCTTGGAGAAAAACGCTGATGTTCTCTTTGTGAAACTTTGAGTCTTCTCTGTGTTCTTTGCGGAATTGGATTTCGTGAATCGTTAATGGTTATCCGTTAATCGTTGTCCGTGGGTAAGGCCCGGAGTACATTTAACCTTCGCAGGTCTGTTGTAAAATTGGATTTTGTATTACGATTAACTTATAACGAATAACGGATAACGGAACGGATAACGATTCACCTTCATCCCAATATCCGAAGCGCATCCTGCTTATCAATTCCCAATTGAACCTTCAAACCCTCAAGGTCACTGAACTTCGCATCACCGCGAATCAGCTTATGAAAATATAGAGTAAGAGATTCACCATATATATCTTTTGCGAAATCGAAGATGTTTACTTCAATGTTGCGCTTGGTTCCGTTTACGGTTGGGCGGTTGCCTATATATAGCATGCCTTTATAGGTAGTGTGTTCGTGCAGCACGGTTACAGCATATATACCATCCGCTGGAATGAGTTTGTATTTGGTGTCGATCTCGATGTTGGCTGTAGGGTACCCGAGCAGCCGCCCTAATTTATCGCCCATGACAACACGACCGGTAAGCGCATACGGGCGATCCAGGAAATGAGTGGTTGTGTCGATGTCGCCTTCTTCGAGAGCCTTGCGTACTTTCGATGAACTTACGCCAACGTGATCAACATCCTGTCTTGGAATTTCTTCTACTTCAAAGCCGTAGCGCGGAGCATTTATCTTGAGTTGTTCGAAGCTGCCTTCGCGATTGTGACCGAAGCGGTGGTCGTAACCGATAACAAGTTTTTTTGTGCCGATCGTCTCCACCAAAATCTTTTGAATAAACTCTTCGGAGGTATACTGCGAAAACTCTTTGGTGAACGGTATACGCACGAGGTGTTGTATACCTTGCTCTTTCAGGAGTTCAGCTTTTTCCTCGAACGTGTTGAGTAATTTAAGGGTATCATCTTCCGGATGGAGCACCAGTCGCGGATGCGGCCAGAAGGTGATCACTACCGTTTCGCCATTATTTCGTGAAGCGATTTCGCGTAGCCTGTTCAGTATCTTCTGGTGACCAACGTGAACACCATCAAAGAGATCGGAAGAGCGTCGTGGAGGGAGGGGGGGTGGGGGGGGGGGGGG
>CAMLLI010000718.1 GCA_946480685.1 uncultured Flammeovirgaceae bacterium
TCAGAGCCGTTGGCGTAATCATATATCTGTGCAGTCTTTAATACCACCTGGTCAACACCAATCTGTTTGGCCAAAGTATATACTTCGGGAATCTGGTGTTCGTTCGGTTTCACCACGAGGAACTGAAACATAACGTGTGGAGTTTTTGATTTCAGTTTTTTCTTCCAGGCTATAATATTGCGTGCGCCTTCTATAACTCTCTCCAGGCTTCCGCCTACGCGGTACGATTGATACGTGTCTTGGGTAGTACCATCAATAGAAATGATGAGCCTGTCCAATCCCGACTCTACCGTTAACCTTGCGTTTTCATCTTTCAGGTAATGCGCGTTGGTAGATGTAGCGGTATATATATTCTTACTGGCTGCATACTGTACCATATCCAGAAACTGCGGATGCAGGTACGGTTCACCCTGAAAGTAAAAAGTAAGGTAGCTTAATGTTGGAGCAAGTTGATCGATAACATTCTGAAACAACGGTTGCCCTAACATACCTGTTGCCCGTGTAAAGGAACGCAAACCACTGGGGCACTCCGGACAACGCAGGTTGCACGATGTTGTCGGCTCAAATGAAATGCTGATGGGCAGCCCATGAATGACGGGCACACCTGTAAAACGCGCGCGGTGGTAACTGGTAACGATCTGTGCTGCATTCCAGGCCCGTTTTACCGTTAAGCCGGAAGCAAAGTTCAACTGATCTCTCCACGCGCGCATCATGGCTGCAAGATACTCGCGAAAAGTATCGGATGGATTATGGTAATGTCGTTATCTTTCGAAATTCATCTGTGTTTATGAAAAAAATTCTGTTTTTGCTGCTTTGTGTGTCGTTTACAGGCTATGCGCAGTCTGTTCAGCTTTCCGAGCAGGCAACTATTTCGGTGATCACGTGCGGTCCGTGGCAGGGTGAACTATATTCGGCATTCGGTCACAGTGCATTTCGTGTGCACGACCCGGCACAGGGAATTGACGAAGCCTACAACTACGGTGTGTTTGATTTCGATCAACCTAACTTCTACTTAAACTTTGCGCGCGGGTATATGTACTACAAGCTGGGTGTATACGATTACAACCGCTTTCGCGATATATATATTTACTACAACCGGTATATACATGAACAGGTACTGAACCTGACGCAGGAGCAGAAACAAAAGATGTACGATTACCTGCAATGGAACGCGTTGCCTGAAAACGAAAACTACCGCTACGATTATTTCTACGATAACTGCGCTACTAAAATGCCAGGCATTGTATCGCGCACGTTTGGCGACAGCGTTGTATTTGATGGTTCGTATATTAAAACAGACTATACCATCCGTGAACTTACGGATATATACCTGTGCGAGCAGCCGTGGGGCGACCTGGGTATAGATATAGGCCTCGGTTCCGAGATTGACAAAAAGGCAACTCCATACGAGTATATGTTTCTACCGGATTATGTTGAATCCGGATTTGATCATGCCACCATTAAACACAACGGAGTCGCGGTACCCTTGGTAAAACAGAAACGAATTGTTTACGAAGCCCGACCGGAAGATGCACCGAAGGGATTGCCGCATCCGCTCTATATATTCACAGCGGTGGCTGCCATCGCTATCATACTTACTGTGATTGATTTCAAAAGAAAGAAACTGTCGATGTGGTTTGATGTGATCATCTTTTCGGTAACGGGTATTATCGGGATACTGCTTGCCTTTTTGTGGTTTGCTACCGATCACAAGGCTTCCTATAATTTCAATTTACTCTGGGCATTACCTACTCACATTATTGCTGTAGTTGCTTTTGCAAAACAGCCGGCCTGGTTAAAGAAGTATTTTCTTGTCGCCGGCATTATTGCCGTACTCACGTTGGTACTGTGGCCGGTGCTTCCGCAGAAATTAAACCTGTCCCTTATACCGATCGTGGTAATGATGGCGATGCGTTCGTTTACGCAGTATAAATTGAGGAGAGCAGCTTAAAGAACCGTTACACGTCTACGTTTCACAACTGGTGTGGTGGAAAGTGTGACCGGTATGGTAAGGGTAAAGATGGTGCCTTTACCAAAATCAGACTGTACACTTACATCACCAGCCATGCGCTCTACGGTTTCTTTCACTATATATAGGCCGAGACCCGAGCCTTTTGACTGGTTGGTGCCGCGGAAGAACATATCAAATATTTTCGGAAGCAGTTCCGCATCTATACCCTGCCCGTTGTCGGATATGATGAGTGTAAGTTTACGATCACGATAGTATGCCTGGATATTCACCCACGGATCGCGCTTCTCCAGGCTGTGGTATTTTATAGCATTCGAAATGATATTGTTCAGAATAACGATGAGTCGCACGCGGTCAGTCTCAATCAGGTAATCACAATTCACATCGGTTTGAAACTTGATCTTATCGGCATCTTTTGTGAAGGCGAAATTACGGATCACATCATCAACCAATGCTGCTATATCTACAGCCTCCAGTCGTAAACCCGTCTGACTGTTGCGTGCGTAATCAATAATATCCAACAGGAAATTATCGAGGGTCTGTGCGCGCTCTTTCAATACTTCAAAGTATGCCAGCACCTCTTCATTTTTATTTTCAGCGAGCGCTGTGTTAATGGCACCTTTTATATCCATCAACGGAATCTTCAGATCATGCGATGCACTGTAAAAGAAACGATCGAGTTCACGATTAGCTTTTTCCAGTTCGGTGTTCTTCGTTTTTATCTCGCTCGCCAGACTAACAAGTTTATTTTCCGATTGTTCATTCATGTTCACCATAAACACAATGAAGAAAACCAGCACCGTTATACTGGAGACGAAGTTTATAATAAAAGAACGCTCCAGGTCAATAGCACCAAAATCAAACTCACCAAATAGATTGAAGTTAGTTGCAAACAAAACAATGGTAAGTACAATCGATAAACCTATAAAGAAGAAACGATAAAAGTTCTCATGAATCTCGAACACAACGGCAGCAAGTCCTACCCATGCAAAATAATATAGATATATACCCAGGCCGTGATGCGCCAGTGAGGAGTACACAAAGAAGAATATATTGAGGAACGACAGCAGTACGATACGCGCCAGTTTGTGTCGGCCGTTTTCATTTATCAGGTAACATATAAAGATGGACACCGCCATGGTGAAGTCCATCAGCGGCATGAACAACAAACCATCCACGAGATCTTCGAGTGCGTGCAGCACTCCCACTACCGTACCGAACATGGCGAACTGCGAAAGTAAAATTACGCGTTTGTATTTACGCAGGCCTTCTTTATCGCCAGAGAATCCACGGCTATAGCGCGACCAGTTTCCCGGATGGAGAATGTTCATAGAGGAGAGGGTTTATTAAAAATAAATACTGCAGGCTTTCAATATAGTCAGAAAGCCTGCAGTAT
>CAMLLI010000719.1 GCA_946480685.1 uncultured Flammeovirgaceae bacterium
TAACCGGTTACACTTTGCTGATTCAATGCTATCGGCACGCGGCTTGTGACTTCTATATATTGAAAGCCTTTGTAGTTAAAACGCGGCATGAATTGCTCCTCACCTTCTCCGCGCAAGGTATATATATCTGTTTGAAAAGGGTCGCTTGTTCCTACCGGACGATAATGCGCATCGATGTTGGATTGATCAACATGTCCGTTGGGCGCCAGGCGTTCGCCATGCTTTAGCCGTACCGTTGTGCCCGCTGCCCCCCGGATGCGAAGCCTGGTAACACCGGCTATATTTCGGCCCAGGTCAAAGATATAGGTTGTATCATTCAGTTTCCTGAAACTCTTCGCCGGTATTTCTTCCACATGCCTCACCGGGTGCATGCTTTGCGACACAATCTGTTCAGCAGGCGCCTGTCTGTAAATCACATCTCTCCAGCTGCTTTCGCTGAAGCCGGGTGTGTTCCATCCGTGTTGCTCGAGACGTGCATCGTAGTGTTCTGCGGTATAGATGCTGTTAAAGATTACAGGACTTAGTGAAGTCTTCCACCCTTTACCCGAGGGGATGGTTTCTACGCTACCATCGTCATACGTAATGCGAAGGTCGAGACAGAAGGCGGGTCGTGCGCGCCATGGAGCTGTATGAAAATTCCAGACGGCTGTAGACTGATGATTATACCAGCCGTTGCCGAGTAACACACCAATCGCGTTGGCGCCATTTTGTATTTGCTCCGTTACATCGTGTGTGATATAAAGTATTCTTCTGTCGAATCGGGTATACATCGGGTCGAGTACATGATCTCCGATTTTCTTCCCGTTGATATATAGTTCAAACAATCCTGCGGCTGCTATATATACTTTTGCGGAACGTACCTTTTTAGAAGCGCTGAATTCTTTCCGGAAATACGGAGCGGCCTTCTGATGTTCGTTGTGTTCATCGCTGATCCATGCGCCCTGCCAGTTGCTGCTATTCTGCATACCGGTTTCAAACCAGGCTATATTTCCACGGGAGGTCTTGATGCGTTCATGATCGGCTACATCAACGCGCCAGTAGTAGCGTGTAAAGGGACTCAACTTCTTCCCGGTATATACCACGCGTGTCTCTCCGGATTCAACCCACCCACTGCTCCATATACCGGCACGATCGGCAACCAGTGCCAGTGAATCTGTATCTACCATAACCCTATATGCCGTTTGTCGTGCACCGTGTCGCGCATCTTCAAGCTGCCAGGTAAACCTCGGTTGCCGGCAATCTATACCGAGCGGATTGTAAAGATATTCCGTCCGCAGATTTACAGCACGAAAGCGTTGCTCCTGTGCCGATACATGATGAACAACAATGCTAAACAGCAAGATGATCGTGAGCCTGTACATTTTACCGGGGTTGATGAAATAACGGATCAATATAGAATTTTATGCAGCAGGTAGTATCCTGTACCTGCATAAAGTTCGCGCGAATCTCACGGTCAGTCGTTATTCGAAAGCAGTATTATTCTTACATCTGTGTGGTCAATCGCGAACGAAATACAATATGGTTGTTTGAAGCTAATATTCAATTGACATGTGTATTGCCACGACAAATGACGACTGTATACTATCTATATTCGGGACGTAAAGCTTGTAATCGGTTGAAATTGTTACTTCGTAGCGTTCGCAACGGGGCGGCTAGAGCACGTTTGGATTTCGAAGTTGCCGTAAAAATTATTTTGTTTGCTGACTAAACATTTTCAATATGCATTGGTCTGATAGTCTGGCTCGCTCGTTCTCAAAAACCTTTTCAATATTCACCGTAGCGCTATGCTGTACACTTTCTTCCTACGGACAATCGCTCAACGAAAACTGGGAACAAGATCTGGCCAATTCGATGACGCAGTTTATGAACTGTGCTACGACATCGCCTGATAAATCGCAATGCAGTTCTTTCATTAGTGAATCGCTCGTCAAAGTATATAAAGTAAACGCGTTCTACTCAGACAAGCTCAAACGCCATTTACAGATCTATGAGATATCAAAGTCAATGATCGATGGCGGCTCCTGGACATTGCTTGGTTATGCGTACGACCAAAAAGCATTAAACGAAGCACAGAAGTGCGCCAACGCAAACAAAGCTGTGATTGCCGTTTACACAACTGTATCCGGCGGTAAACATATAGCTCTTATACTTCCCGGTAAACTTGACTACTCAGGCTCATGGGGTTTTAATGTTCCCAACTCAGCTTCATTTTTCTTTGATGATCCTGCGAAGTCGTATGTCGGTAAGGGACTCTCCTATGCATTCGCCAAGAACATGATCAAAGATGTAGCGTTGTATTGTCGCAAGTACTAACGAACTATTATCTTTTAGTTTGCAGTTGTTCGAGTTGCCGGATACGGATATAGCACGCGGCTAAAAGTAATCCACCGACAACACCGAACATACAATCAAGTATACGCCAGTATATCGGTATACCACGCACAGCACCGGCCAAGATCGCCAGCGGAAAAATGCATACGCAGGCAATCATGCCGAATTCGATGACCCATATATTTCGTACCGGATCGCGCAACGGACCGATGAACGCTAACGCAATAACCAGGTGTGCAAAGGCAAGCCAATCGGTGCCATACGAAATAAAGGGATAGCTGGCGTTGGTAGCTGTAACGCCCGTATAGACTCGTTCGATCCAACGCGTTACATCATTGTCGCAAGCACATTGTTGTATCCACGTGTGGGCTATACGCAATTCCCACTCGATTGGAAAGGCTGTGAGGCCACTGAATACCAGTGCTCCTATAAATATCCTGATCAGCAGGCGTATTCGTTTTTTCAGGTGTTCGGATTCAGAAACTTGCATTGTAATTACGGATTAACAAATAGATTCTCCCGTGTTAATAGCGTATTTAATTCTTGCAGTAGTACATCTTCTGAACTGGCCGTGACGTTTACCAGCACGAAGCGAGGTTTGCCCGTCAACATGTGCAGACGCCACGTTACCTGGTCTACTGTGTGCAACGTACCATTGCTATACCACCATGCCGTGTAGAGGTAGCTGTCGGTCTTTTGCAAGCGACCGATATAGATTTCATGTCCCTGTACGGTTGTCTTTTCAATTTTGCCGAATGTATAGCCCGTACCTCTCCAGCAAAATAGCGGTGTATGTTCCGCTGAAAAGAACTCGGGAATAGTCTTGAAGTATAGCAACAGGTTTTTGTTATATACTTTGGTGATACCACCTTCGAGCAGTGTTGTCTCAAAACCTTCGCGGTGAAAATGTATATGCGGTAATGTTACAGTGGATCGGCTATGCCGTATACCGAAGCCACTGATCACTATCAGAATGCTAATGATGGTGAGTGCAATTTTTCCCCGCAATGTAATTCTCACCGGTGAATCTG
>CAMLLI010000720.1 GCA_946480685.1 uncultured Flammeovirgaceae bacterium
TTCAGACGTGTGCTCTTCCGATCTATCCGCTCGTTGGTCTGCGGCCCTTCGTAGTTGAATCCATGAACTCACCATCGTACTCAGCAGAGATGCGCGCGCGGTAATTATGGAACGCTACATATTTACCCAGCAAACCGTTATCGTTACCCAAACCATTCTGGAAACGGTTTGACTTGGAATTTAAAAGTATAAGATTGGTGTTGAGTGCAGCAGCGTTTACGAAGATGATTGGTGCATAGTATTCAACCGCATCTTTCGTCAGTGTATCAATAACCTGTACACCTATAGCTTTACCTTTTGTCTCATCGTAGATGATCGAATGTACGATCGAGTTAGGACGCAGCGTAAGTTTACCGGTACGTGCTGCCCACGGTAACGTAGAAGCATTGCTGCTGAAGTATCCACCAAACGGACAACCCCGCTGACACAATACGCGATGCTGACATTGTGTACGACCTTGTTCCAGGTGTATAGGCTGCGGCTCGGTAATGTGCGCGCAACGTGCGATGATCACGTGACGATTGCCGTAGTGCTTAGCTAACTGTTCCTTGAAATGTTTTTCGACACAGGTCAGTTCGATCGGAGGAAGGAATTCTCCATCCGGTAATTCTGCGAGACCATCCTTGTTACCAGATATACCTGCAAATTTTTCAACGTGACTATACCACGGAGCCAGATCTTTATAGCGTATCGGCCAGTCAACCGCGAAGCCATCGCGCTTGGGTCCTTCAAAATCAAATTCACTCCAGCGTTGTGTTTGTCTCGCCCAGAGTAAAGATTTACCACCCACCTGGTATCCGCGGATCCAGTCGAACGGTTTATCCTGAACATAGGGATGCTCTTTGTCTTTCACAAAGAAGTGCATGGCATCTTCACGAAACGCATAGCATTTGCTTACTACCGGGTTCTCTTGTTGTATCTCAAATGGAATTTGTCCGCGGTGTTTAAATTCCCACGGCATCATGTTGGTAGTCGGGTAATCCACGTTATGTTTTACATCACGTCCGCGTTCCAGCACGAGTGTTTTCAATCCACGCTCGGTAAGTTCTTTTGCAGACCAGCCACCGCTTATACCAGAGCCGATCACGATCGCATCGTAGGTGCGTTCTTTCTTGCTGTCAATATTCAGATTCGCCATGAGCTTATGCAGGTTTTTGTTCAGTTACCGGTATACATCCTTTAAAGTCAGGGCCGGGAATTAACTGATAAGGTTTTATGTCGGTTAAGAAATGTTGAGAGGCTGTATAGCCTTGCACGGTATATTGCCGCGTGCGCGAGTAAAATGTTTTAATCTCTTCGGGGAGATTGTCTTTATCTTTTTCGATGGCGGTAAGAATCTGCAGGCGTTCTTCCGGAGAAGCTTTGAGGAAAGATTTACCTCCTATCTTTTTAGCGGTGTCATTAAATGAACGCAGACCTTTGAGATATTTTTCCTGCTCGGCTTTATCGAGGCAGTCGTCTATCATCACAAATGTAAAGAGATGAGCACCTACAGCTTTGGCGCCCGGTGTATCCGTTGCGGGGATGATTGTTTCAGCAATTTCTGCGAGCAGTTCTTCATCATCTCCGTTAACATTGAGGTGATCAAGTGCTATGGATACTTTTTTGGGATCCACACCACATGCGGGTAAAAGTATGGCTCCCGCAGTGGCCATGGCAAGTTGTTTTAAAACCAGACGTCTGTTCATGTTTTCGTTATGCGGTTAGGTGCGGTTTATGTAATTCGAAAGATAAAACTAATTGACGATATTAATCGTTCCGCGTACCATTTTACATTTAATAGGTGCCCTGGTATAGATGGTCGTTCTTGCGGCCGGTGATTCGTTTCAGTGGAATTCGTTCCCCGTTAGTCTGTTCTAACCAGGTCCACATATCATTGCGTAAGCCTGAGGCAATGGAATCATAGTCGTGATTGCGAATGAGATTGTTTACTTCAAGCGGATCGTTCTGCAGATCGTATAATTCATTGATGCCCCACACACCGTGATTGAAAATGTATTTGTATCGGTCGGTTCGCACGCCAAATATAGTGGGCGTCTGCGGAAAAGCATCTTCCCAGTAATATTCATAAAACACTTTGTCGCGCCACGCCACCTGTTTTTGTTGCAACAAGTTTGTGAACGACATGCCCTGCATCTGCTTGGGCTTCTCAACACCGGCCAGTTCGAGTATAGTAGGCGCTATATCTATGTTTTGGATCAGCTGTGTAATTTTTGTTCCGGGTTCTATCATCTCCGGGCACCACACGAGCAGCGGTACGCGCATGGATTCTTCATACATGTGGCGTTTGTCGATCAGGCCGTGTTCGCCAAATGAAAAACCGTTGTCGCCCATGTAAATTACCATCGTGGATTTATCAAGTCCCGTTTCTTTCAGGTATTCAAGAATGCGTCCTATATTTTCATCGATGCCCAGGAGTACTTCCAGGTATTGTCTGTAAAAATCATCGAACGCAATTTGTCCGTTATACATATGGTCGACACCATGCCAACTATACCGTTGTCTGCGTACCCACTCCGGTATATCGCGCAGGTTTACCCTGAGCGGTTTTTCTGAAGGTAATTGTTTTTTACCCAAAGCATATGTTTTACTTGTATCAGTAGCAGTAAGAAACATGGAAGGAGGATACTCGATCTTCTGATCTTTATATTTACCCTGATGTCGTTTGGCCGGCATGAATTCGGCATGCACCGCTTTGTTCGACAGATATAGGAAGAACGGTTTCTGCTGCTCACGCTTCTTCAGCCACTCCAATGCATGGTCTGTCAGCACATCCGTTATATAGCTGCTGTCGCTATAGGTTACTTGCTTTCCATTTACATTCAATACTGGATTATAGTATACACCTTGTCCTTTGAAACTCACCCAATGATCAAATCCTTTCTGAGGTTTATCATCCTGATCACCCATGTGCCACTTGCCGAAGAAGCTCGTCTGGTAGCCCGCCAGTTGTAAATACTGTGGAAACATTTTTAGTCCTTCCGGCATGGGAGCCTGGTTGTCAACAATAGTATGCGTGTGTGCATATTGTCCGGTAAGAATAGAAGCGCGACTGGGTGAGCACAATGCAGTACTTACAAATGCATTCACACAATGCGCGCCTTCATGTGCAAGTCTGTCGAGGTTCGGAGTTTTAAGACCCGGCACTTTGCCGGTAAAGCCCATGAAGTCGTACCGATGATCGTCTGACAAAATGAAAATTACATTTCTCGGTTTTGCATTGCTTATCTTTTTAACAGCAATATTCTCTGTTGATGAAGCCGCTGTTTTCTTCTCTTCGCATGCACTGATCGTGAAGAGTATACTAACCAGGAGAAGTGCTGCTGTTATTGAGTAAGCGCGGGTATTTCGTATATTCACTT
>CAMLLI010000721.1 GCA_946480685.1 uncultured Flammeovirgaceae bacterium
CAAGCTTTTCGATGTCTTTTTCATCATCGGCACTTACAGCAATCGATACGGTATCCGAAACGTCAGCGTTGCTTGTAATACCCGTCAGGGTAACCTGCGGACCGGAAACATCCGGGGATTCTTCATTACTATCACTACAAGAGGCGCATAGTATAGCCGCGATAAATAACAGGAAAATTGCTTTTACCTGTAACACTTTTTTAAACGGTACAAACATTATTATTATGATTTGGTTATTTGATTCTGCATTCGAAACATAGTATACATCTTGCCTTGTAAAATTATAGTGAATATTACTGTGATGCCCCAGGTGAAATACTGTAGAGTGATTCCGTATTTATACTTAGATTCGCATGAACAAGCAACCAATGATACCATCACGTTTTGCCTATATATAGTATAAACGCTGATGTTCTGCGCGTTAATGAACCGGGATAATAAGCATTTGCGTTCCGGATTTATACATCGAACTGACCGATCTATATAACTGAGTTAAACAAACGCTATATCCAAATAATAGTCTATCAACAATAATATAGTGTGTGCAAAGAAGCTGGCCTGACCGGATTTACATCCGAAAGAAATTTATTTAAAAAAGCCTGCACGTGTTAGGACATGGATGGTGCCGGTCGGAAGGGACCTTAAAAAACGAAAGCGTTAAAAAATTTTACATAAAAAAAGAATGCGCATCTCTGAAATTCCTGCGGCATAAAATCGTTGTTAATACGATTGCAGATGTTAATCATTGAAAATCAGCATGGTATTGCTTTTACGATGGCTTATAAAATCGTATCTTATAGAAACAGATGCATGACGTAAAATAATTTACGATTTTATCTTTACTAATTATATTAGTTTCTATAAAATTGTATCGCTAATTTAGTTAGGAAAACAAAACCCCTCAACCTTACTTTTTTAACTATGCAAAATATCGTGAATGTTACCACTCCGTGGACGGATGAAAATATTATTGACCTGGTTCGTAAAGTTCGAAATGACCTCATCAAGGATTTTCTGGATGAGCGATTCCTGAAAGACTATATCGCCAATAAATATGGTGTGAAGGAATTGACCGCTGTAAAAATAGAATTCATTAAACGCGATCTCAAAGAGTTTTTGATTGCCCCGGTAAATATGGAACACTACAGGACTGTAGTTGACCAGATACGTGAGACCAACTCGGCCTCGCTATCAGAAGGCAATGACGAACTCTTCTATAGCGAGGTCGACCAGATCCTTAAGAAGTATATTTACCAGTAATCATTTTTTAAGCATATACTATAATCAAACCCAGCGAGACCCAGGTAATCATCTCGATTAACCATTCGGTCTTACTCATTTTCTTACTCGTTTCCATACGATCTCCAGTTTTGGTTATGCTTATCATATATGCATTCTTATGCCTGTATAAGAAGCAAAAAAAACAGGCTTATTAAAAGCCTGTTTCATGATGTTTGTGGAGTTATATGGACAGTTTACCGACAAATCAGTTCTTCGTGTGGCTCAATGCCTCTTCGCTGGCCTTTAAAATCAAATTTACCTCCGCTTCGCCAATAGCATTGGATATAAACAGGGCTTCATATTGCGAAGGCGCCAGATATATACCTTGCGACAACATGGATTGGAAGTAGGCCGCAAACTTCTGTGTATCGGAAGTTTTCGCGGTGTCAAAATCCGTTACAACAGTTTCTGTAAAGAATAACGTAAACATGGAGCCAACCTGGTTGATGGTATATTTCAAACCTGCCGCTGCTATTTGTTTACGCAACCCATCTACGAGTTTAGTCGTGATCTGGTTTATATGCTGATATATACCCGGGTTTGCCTGCAAATGCTTTAGCATCGCCATACCGGCCGCCATCGCGAGCGGGTTGCCTGAAAGTGTACCGGCCTGATATATAGGACCTGCCGGAGATATATAATCCATAATCTCTTTTCTTCCACCATAAGCACCTACGGGAAGTCCTCCACCTATAATTTTACCCATGGTAGAAAGATCCGGTCTCACACCATATAATTCCTGCGCACCACCGGCCGCCAGGCGGAAGCCTGTCATTACTTCATCGAATATCAATACGATGTTATGTTTATCACAGATCGCACGAAGCCCTTGCAGATAGCCGGGTTGAGGTGGCACGCAGCCCATGTTACCTACAACAGGTTCCAGGATGATAGCTGCTATTTCATTTTTATTTTCGGTGATGAGTTTATCAATAGCATCGAGGCTGTTGAAGGGAGCGATGAGTGTATCTTTCGCAGTGCCTTTGGTAACGCCAGGGCTATCCGGTGTGCCGAAGGTAAGGGCGCCACTGCCGGCTGCTATCAGAAACGAATCACCGTGTCCGTGATAACAGCCTTCCATCTTGATGATCTTGTCGCGACCGGTATATCCACGCGCAACACGTATAGCCGACATGGTTGCTTCGGTGCCTGAATTTACCATGCGCACTTTTTCAACCGAAGGCATGATCGAACAGATAAGCTCGGCCATTTCTACTTCACGCGCTGTGGGCGCACCGAATGATGGTGAACCGGTGAGCGCTGCCTTTACAGCTTCTTCCACTGCCGGATGCGCGTGTCCTAAAATCATAGGGCCCCACGAGTTGATCAGGTCTATATATTTATTGCCGTCTTCATCGTACAGGTAGGCACCTTTCGCGCTCTTCATGAAAAGCGGATTACCTCCTACTGCACGAAACGCACGCACCGGAGAGTTTACTCCGCCGGGTATAAATTGTTTTGCTTTTTCAAAAAGTGATTTACTTCTATCGGTAGCCATAGAACTTCGTACGTTTATAAAAGCTTCGCGTTGTGAGCTGCGAGCTTTGAGTTTGATTATCGTTTGTCTAAGAGAACTGCTTTTCCGTGGCGGAAGCGAATAAAGGGTATCAGTTGATTGTCGCGACTGAACTCGTAGTTAAAACCTTGCGTGAGGTAGCCCGGTATATATTTCTCTTTGTTCATGCTTTCCTGGAAGTAGGCACCATTCTTATGCAGCTGATTGCCTGTGAAGAGCATAAACTCATATCCCATGCGCGCATAGAGCGATGGCGTACGTCCGTGGGTTCTGATAAACTTCCGGTTGAAAGCGATGAGGTGCGGATTATTGGTGAGCGATACATTGGGCGCTATAAACGCAACCGGTAGTGTACTATACTTGTCCAGTTCGAGTGCAGTTTGTTCCAGCCAGTCTTCCGAGCCGAGCACCAATGCAGAGTCACCACGGGTATCGACTGCACCGAGTACTTTGGTATAGATCAGGGCATCGTCTGAGGCTACAAATATACCTCCGAGACTATCTTTCCGCAGCGTAAATTGTTTCGCGTATTTATACTCATCGTATTCGGTAGCCGTTG
>CAMLLI010000722.1 GCA_946480685.1 uncultured Flammeovirgaceae bacterium
GGTAGCCGATGAAGTTTTTGCACTATAGTATAGTACTGTTGCTGGTTGCAGCGTGTGCTTCAGACTATAAAGCGCGCAAGGCGGTTGCACCCGACCAGGCTTGTGCTGATAAGATTAAACCGGTCGGTATAAAAACAGCATGGTATACTACACACATTGATGTGATTGGAAAACATATCAGCGGATTATTGCTGGTGAAACAAATGCCTGACTCTTCGAAGCGTGTTGTTTTTACCAACGAAGCCGGTGTTACTTTTCTGGATTTTGAGTTCCGTACCGATGGAACGTTTCAGGTAAAACAGGTGATCAAACAACTAGACCGGAAAGCTGTTGTACAATTACTGCGGAAAGACTTTGAATTGATGTTGGGTATTCCGTTCCGCAAGGGAGTTTATGAGTCGTGGCAAATGAACGATGAGCGCTACTTTGGAGTGCCTCAAAAAAAGGAAACGGCCTATTTCATTACCGGTGCAGATTGTGCTTCTTTGCGAAGAATAGAGCTCGGATCGAAACGCAAAAAGAAAGTAACAGTTGAAATGTGGGGCGATAATCTGGCTACTCCGGACTCTGTAAAAGTAAAGCACTATACTTTCAACATGGTGATTGGTTTGAAAAAAATTGAACGCTGAAATGTTACTGGATAATTTCTATAGCATCGTAAAAAAAGAATTCACTCCGGCAGGAGGCAGTGCAGTTATTGCCATTGATGCTGAGCATAAAATACTGAAAGGACATTTCCCCGGGCAGCCGGTAGTGCCGGGCGTTTGCATGATGCAGATCGTGCGCGAGCTTACCGAGTTAGCTACAAACAAAAAACTGAAGATAGTGGAAGGCGATAATCTTAAATTTCTTTCCATTATCGATCCGCGACAAAACCGCGAAGTGGAGGTAACACTCACCAATAAGGAAGAAGGTGACAGCTATATAGTAAATGCCACACTGTTCGCAGGCGCGGTTACATTTTTTAAATTCAAGGGAACACTGCAAGCCGTATGATGAACGAAGCATTTGAACAGCATAAGGTTTGTGTTCTTATACCCACCTATAACAATAACCAGACACTGGAAAATGTACTGCAGGATGTAATGCGTTTCACTACGCACATCATTGTAGTAAATGACGGCTCTACCGATAACACCGCAGATATACTCGCTAAATATCCATCGTTACGAACGGTACAGTATACCAACAACCAGGGCAAGGGACATGCGCTTCGTCTTGGATTTAAGAAAGCCGTGGAGTATGGATATGATTATGCGATCACCATCGATTCGGACGGACAACATTTTGCGGAAGACCTCCCTAAATTTCTAGAGAAGCTCAAGCAGCATCCCAGGGCAATCATTATGGGCGCGCGCAATATGGATCAGGCAAGTGTGCCGGGTAAAAGCAGCTTCGGACATAAGTTTTCAAACTTCTGGTTCAAAGTGGAAACCGGTGTCGAGATGGGCGACACGCAAAGTGGTTACAGACTATATCCCGTTAAGCTGTTGCAGAATTTCAGGTTCATGACGAAGAAGTTTGAATTTGAAATTGAAGTAATGGTACGCGCAGTATGGAGTGGTATAGAAATTACGGAAGTACCAGTGCGCGTGTTCTATGCCGAGAAGGGTAAACGTGTTTCGCACTTCAGGCCGTTCAAGGATTTTACGCGCATCAGTATTTTGAATACGGTGCTGGTTACGCTGGCATTGCTATACTATAAACCACGCGATTTTTTCCGGAGCATTAAAAAAAAAACTTCAGGCAGATAATCCGCGAACAGATCTTCAATCCGGAAGAGTCTGATGCTGTAAAGGCAAGTTCCGTGGGCTTCGGTATATTTATGGGGATTGTTCCCCTGTGGGGATTTCAACTTGCTATAGCCATTGCATTGTCTATCGTATTTCGACTTAACAAGGCACTGGTCATTATTGCAGCCAACATCAGTATACCACCCATGATTCCGTTAGTTCTTTTTTTGAGTCACCGTACGGGAGCGATCTGGATGGGCGATCAGGCAAAAATGATCTCCTTTACAGATGGTATTACGCTGGAAGTGGTGCATAATAACTTTATACAATATGTAGTGGGAGGTATAACACTTTCCATTCTGGCCGGATTGGGTTTCGGACTGGTAACATTTATACTCCTGAAGATTTTCAGGAAACGATAAACGAAGATTTGAATATATACCGGGAGAAGGTATAGCGATATGGAGCAGATATTTTTAGCCATCTATAATTTTTTCAAAGAGCGTAAAAAGGTCTTCTGGACATTCTTTGTCTTTACCCTGGCGTTGATCGGCTGGAGTGCATCCCGTATCGAGCTTGAAGAAGATATCACCAAATTCTTCCCCGATGATGCTCGCGTTGAAAAACTAAACTATATATTCCGTAACTCCAAGTTTGTGGAGCGCGTGGTGGTAATGGTGTCGATGAAAGACAGCACTTCACAGCCACAGCCGGATAGCCTGGTGGTATTTGCCGATTCGCTGGCGGCACGTATGGAGCGCGACCTGCAGCCATACGTTAAGAAAATCACTGCACAGGTAAATGACGAAAAGGTAATGGAGGTCTTCAGCTCCGTACAGCAGTCATTACCGATATACCTGGACGAGAAGGACTATATAGTACTCGATTCACTTACCCGTCCTGAAGTTGCACGCGAAGTGTTGCAGCGTAATTATCAGCAACTGATCTCGCCTTCCGGTATAGTAACCAAACGCATTATTGTTCAGGACCCGCTAGGTTTTTCGTTTCTTGCACTGAAGAAGTTACAGCAGCTTCAATACGATGAGAACTTTGAATTGTATGATAATTATATCATCACCAAAGATCATCGCCATATACTTTTCTTTTTGCAACCGGCCTATCCGCCAGCGGAGACCAAGCACAACTCAGAGTTTGTTGATGCGCTGAACACCATTGTAACGGAGACATCTGCAGGACATGAACAACTCATGGCTTCCTACTTCGGAGCTTCGATAGTGGCTGTAGGGAATGCAAAGCAACTGCGCAGCGATACCATTATTACACTCAGCATCATGATGGTTTTACTGATGGTTGTAATCCTTGGCTTCTTCCGCAAGAAGCGCGTGCCGTTACTCATGATGGTGCCGGTAATTTTCGGAGCATTCTTTTCATTGGGATGTATAACATTTTTACAGGGAACATTGTCCATACTCGCGCTGGCCGTGGGAGCGATCGTGCTCGGTATAGCAGTAAATTACTCATTGCATTACCTCACAATTTTGAAGCATGAACATTCTGCCAAGCATGTTATTCAGGAGTTAGCAAAGCCACTTACTATAGGGAGCACTACAACAGTGCTGGCATTTCTGTGTCTTCAGTTTACCAATGCGACTGTATTGGGAG
>CAMLLI010000723.1 GCA_946480685.1 uncultured Flammeovirgaceae bacterium
GGTAGGTGTATGGTGGATTGGTTTCTCGATGATACCCTTCGCTATACTTCCGGATAATCCGTACGCACGTAAACCCGTTGATAACATCTGGACAAAAGGATACGAAGAGATCCGATCAGTGTGGAGGAGTCTGAAGAAATCACCTGATTTGAAACGATTCCTTACGGCATTCTTCTTTTACAACGGAGGCGTGCAGGCTGTGATGTACCTCGCTACACTTTTCGGTACAGACGTATTGCATTTAAAAACCGACAGTCTCATCATGACGGTGGTGATCATTCAACTTGTAGGTTCTATAGGTGCGTGGTTGTTCGCGCGTGTATCGCAGCTAAAGGGAAATCTATATTCGCTAACGATGATGATTATACTCTGGATTGGAGTATGTATAGGAGCTTACTTTGTTACAACGGAATATCAATTCTATGCACTCGCGTTTGTAGTCGGTATGGTGATGGGAGGGATTCAGTCATTATCGCGGGCAACATATTCTAAACTTATTCCGGTTGATACCATCGATCATACATCCTACTTCAGCTTCTATGATGTTACCTATAATTTGTCGATCGTAGCAGGAACATTTTCGTATGGCTTCATCGATCACATTACGGGCAGTATGCGCTATAGCGCACTTACCCTGGGCCTATACTTTATTATAGGTATGCTTGTACTCTTTACAGTGAACCCTGCGAGCATTCGAAAAGTGAATGCTGCAGTATAAAGGATCAATTAGTACTGAAGGTGTTTTACGGTTGCTCCGTTGTTGATCAACTGGCGCAATGAATCAATGCCGATCTTCAGGTGGCGCTCCACGTATTGCTTGGTAACAGAGCCATCGCTTACTTCCGTCTTTACACCTTCCGGCACCATCGGCTGATCAGACACCAGTAACAATGCACCTGCAGGAATTTTGTTATAGAATGCTGTGCTGAATATAGTGGCAGTCTCCATGTCGATAGCCTGTGCACGGATCTTGCGCAGATACTCTTTAAATTCTTCATCCCATTCCCAAACCCTGCGGTTAGTAGTATATACTGTGCCGGTCCAGTAATCTTGCTTGTAATCACGGATGGTTGTGGAGATCGCTTTCTGCAACGCGAACGAAGGTAACGCAGGTACTTCTGCCGGGAAGTAATCGTTGGATGTACCTTCACCACGAATTGCTGCGATCGGCAGGATCAGATCACCGAGATTGTTTTTCTTTTTCAGTCCGCCACATTTACCGAGGAAGAGTGCAGCTTTTGGTTGTATAGCACTGAGGCAATCCATAACGGTTGCTGCATTAGGACTACCCATACCAAAGTTGATGATGGTGATACCTTCGGCCGTGGCGCAACGCATAGCGCGGTCGAGCCCGACAACCTGGGTGTTGTGCAGCTCGGCAAACATCTTAACGTAATTGTCGAAGTTGGTCAGCAGTATATATTTACCAAACTGATTGAGCGGCAGACCAGTGTAACGGGGGAGCCAGTTCTCTACTATTTCTTGTTTTGTCTTCATGCTTCTAAAAATACCAAATCATTGGCGATTGGTGATTACAGGTGGTTTAATTTTGAATTGTTATTAATTACAAAGACGCTACTGTCTTTGTCTTTTACTACCTGTATAAAATAAAATTGTCTAAAAATAGTTTCTTTGCCGTATGATTCAACTCAACCTTCCGGCATTTGAACATCAGGTAAAACAGGCTGATGGCAAGCACTGGATCTTTGACGTGTTGCGAAAGAAGTATCTTGTGCTGACTCCGGAAGAATGGGTGCGGCAACATTTTGTACACTACCTCGTCAACGAAATGCAATACCCGCGAACCCTGATAAAGGTTGAGGGCGGACTGTCATACAACAAACTTTCCAAGCGATCAGATATAGTGGTGTTCGACCGGAATGGTAAACCCTGGATGGTTATTGAATGCAAAGCTCCCGATATAGCGATTACCGAAAGCGCCGTACGTCAGGCATCCATGTACAACGCAACACTGCGGGCAAACTTCCTGGTGGTAACAAACGGTATGCGACATTTTCTCTTCGAAACAGATTGGCTGAACAACACCACGCGTGTGCTCGATGCTATGCCTCCCTTCGAAAACTGAATCAAATAAAAAGGGCTGCCGCGTAATGCGACAGCCCTCTATATTTCAGGTTAACCTATAGATCACGGGTTGCCGGCTAAAACAATCTTCTTGCGAACCAGCTCACCTTTAGCCGACCGTAATTGCAGTATATATATACCATTGGCAAATCCGGTAGTGCTGATAACTTTATTTTTCTCGCCTGTCTTAAACTGGTTGCTATATACTTCGCGGCCAAAGTTGTCGATCAATGCTACCGGCAATGCCTGACTGGCAGCTGAAGGTAATTGAACGTTAAGCTGGCCGTGAGCCGGGTTCGGATATATAGCGACCTGTGCTGCATAGCCGGGTTCAATACCCGTAACCAGGTCTGGCTCTACGGATGCATCGAGTACCTTGGCCTGGTATACATTCTTATTGCCGCCTTCTATACCTTGCACAAATACTACCACGGCACCGTTGCCACTGGTAATCAGGTTACGATTACTCCATACAACTTCGTCAATCGTTATGGTTTGCTGAGGAGCAAGGTCTTGTGTGAGTTTTATACCGGCTGCTGTTGGCAGCATTTCTTTAGCAACGTATACAAATTCAGGATCACCGTTGGCACCGAGCATAGAAGGTTCGGTGATGCTCTTTTCTACAATTGCCGTGAATACATTTACTCCGGCTACCGGCAGTGTCTGTGTAGTAGCGTTGGTAAGTGTCGTTTGTATTCTCACCAGTTCACCATCTTTTACCAGGTTAGTGGCAATGCGGATAGGTGACGGAGTGAGTACACGACTGTTATAAAGATCCAGTAGCCCGGCCGTTGTATTGACTACCGTTCCATCGAGGGCGAACATCGGAGCGTTTGTTATACCATAAAACGCAGTTCGCGAGTTGTTGATCTCAACGTTTGCCTTGTTCAGCGGATCTTCTCCCGGGAATGCCGTGTGGAATTCGATCTTGGCAATCTCGTCAGCGTTGCTGTTAGAGAATGCGCGGAAGGCATCGTTGTGGAGTTTGGTATTGGCTGCCGCTGATGAGTTGGTAAAGTTTTCTACCAATACAGTTCTTGTTCTTTCACCAATGAAAACATTATCGAAAGCAAATCCTTCTCTGCGGGGCAGGTTGCTGGCAAATGCAATCCGGAATACAACCTGAGATTGACCGATCAGGTTATCAAGTTTATAGGTTGCCCTGCGCCACCCGCCATATACACCGGTCCAACCCAAATCGTTGGCCGCCTGACTTCCGGGGCTACTCGATATACCACTTTCATCATACCAGTTAGCAC
>CAMLLI010000724.1 GCA_946480685.1 uncultured Flammeovirgaceae bacterium
GACAATGACCTGTCAGCAACCGATGTTACATTTGGTTTTCAAACAGCGGTGCAGATTGGTACGGACAGCTTTGATAAACTCGTAACAACAGCAGAGAGTCATCATCGTACCATGATCATGGAAGTGATGGGCCGCGATGCCGGATGGATCGCCTTGCATACAGCTATAGCAGGCGGAGCAGAGATCTGTCTCATACCGGAGATACCCTACGATATAAACAAGATTGTGAAGCGTATAAACCTGCGCTATAAAAAAGGCAGAGGCTTTGTAAATATAGTGGTGGCAGAAGGTGCGCGGCCACAGGAAGGCACCATCACTTCGACTGCCGGAGAAAAAGGTTCTGAACATGTACGCCTCGGTGGTGTTGCGTATCAACTTTCAAAACAACTCAAAGATGCCGGATGTAAAGCGGAGATACGTGAGACAGTATTAGGACACGTACAGCGTGGTGGAACACCGGTTGCCTACGATCGTGTACTTGCTACGTTGTTTGGCGTGAAAGCTTTTGAACTTGCGCTGGCCGGTGACTTTGGCAAAATGGTAGCACTCAAGAACAATGAGTTTGTGGGTGTATCGCTGGAAGAAGCAACCAAAGACTATCACGGAGTAAGTAAAGACTCGTATCTCGTGCAGGCTGCGCGCGGACTTGGCATCAGCTTTGGCGACTGAAGCACGTGATAAAAATGATGGGAATTTGTTGAAACGGCTTCAACAAAATGCCATTCAGCAATCGTTTGTTTTGAAAAAATTCAAAATCACCAAATACAATCCGGCTTTTTTACCGAACGACATGATTGTAAAAACTCAAAAATCTTAGCTTTGCTGTCCGTAAAATTTTAAAACTACATCCGAAACCATGAAGACAATCAACGACATCAACTTTAACGGCAAGCGCGCACTCATTCGCGTTGACTTTAATGTTCCGCTCGACAAGAGCTTTAACGTTACTGACGACAACCGTATCAGCGCTACTATTCCTACCCTGAACAAAATTCTGAAAGACGGAGGAAGCTGTATATTGATGTCTCACCTCGGACGTCCGAAAGAAGGTCCTGAAGATAAATACTCACTGAAGCATACTATCAAGAAAACAGAAGAGCTGTTGGGTCGTCCTGTAAAATTTGGTGGCGATTGTATAGGTGAAGAAGCATATAAATTCTCAGCTGCATTAAAGCCAGGCGAAGTGCTTTTACTGGAGAACCTTCGCTTCTACAAAGAAGAAGAAAAAGGTGATGTTGCCTTCGCCGAGAAACTTTCGAAGCACGGTGATATATATGTAAACGATGCCTTCGGAACAGCACACCGCGCGCACGCTTCTACAACAATCGTAGCACAGTTCTTCAAAGATAAATGTGCCGGTTTTGTAATGGCTGCTGAATTGGACAATGCCAAGAAAGTAATGGGTAACGCTGAGAGACCTTTTACTGCCATTATGGGCGGTGCTAAAATCTCTGACAAAATATTGATCATCGAGAACCTGTTGGATAAAGTAAACAACCTGATCATCGGTGGTGGTATGGCCTATACTTTCTTTAAAGCAATGGGCGGTAACATTGGTAACTCACTGGTAGAAGCTGATAAACTTGATCTTGCGAAAGAACTTATACAGAAAGCAAAAGCGAAAGGCGTGGATTTACTCTTACCGATCGACTCCGTTATAGCGGATAAATTTGCTGCTGATGCCAACACAGATATAGCAAACAACAACGCGATTAAAGACGGCTGGATGGGACTTGACATCGGTCCGCAGGCAACACAAGTATTTGCAAAAGCAATCGAAAGCTCCAAGACTATATTATGGAACGGTCCGATGGGCGTGTTTGAGATGGAGAAATTTGCTGCTGGTACAAAAGCAGTTGCTGAAGCAGTCGTGAAAGCAACGAAGAACGGTGGCTTCTCGCTGATCGGTGGTGGTGACTCTGCTGCTGCTGTAAATCAATTCGGTTTTAACGATGACGTAAGCTATGTATCAACTGGTGGTGGTGCATTGCTGGAATATTTTGAAGGTAAAGTATTACCAGGTGTAAAAGCACTTGATTAATCATTTGTATACTCTTTGCGAAGCCTGTGAATCCGTTCACAGGCTTTTTTATTTTACCGTTGCAATACGTTGTCCTAAAACCCTAACGGGTATATTTCCGTATGGATACCCGATACGCTTCCGCAATAAGTGAGACACCTATATATACTCATTACCATTCGTGCCTTCTCCATTGATTTTTTTACACTAGTTTTGCAGCCAATTTTATAATTCATGAAATATTCGCTACTGTGCCTGTATGCACTTCTCTTGACGTTGTTTTTATCCGTAACGCCTCAGGTCGGGGCACAAACATTAACACCGCAGGAAATAAAAGGTTGTTACTATCATCGTTTTGAAATGAACATCGATTCGCTGATCAGCGCGATTGAACTTAACATTTGCATCGATAATCAAAATCAGTTTGTTATACAAATACATGCCGATACAATTGCCCGAAATTACTGGGGAAACTACGCCATCGATCACGACACGGTACGCTTTACGCTCGATCCTTACTTTCAGGACTTTCACGTAGGTACGCGGTATAACAAAAAAGTAAAATCCGGCTTCGTAAAAGTGTCTGTTCACGATACACCGCTCGGCACCTACGGCATTGCACTGTCAACACTGGCAAAGGACAGCGCTCATGCATCGTACTATGTAGCAGACTTCGAGAGTAAAGATTCGGTCTTCTCTCAACTTATAGCAGCGTTGCCCGGAGACAAGATCCAGCTCACGGATGATTACGGCAGTCGTAAAACCTATTCGTATATAGTGCCTGAAAAAGCAAATGAAATCTACGTTATCCGTAATATCAGCAATGTTCTCACAGCACAATTAAAGGCATGGAAAACAAATGACGGCATTGCAGTAGTGGAGGAGAATAGCAAAGACCGCAATCACATCGACTCGCTTCAGTACATATCCTTTGATGCCAACATGTTTGGCACACGCCCGAAGCATTACCCTATTCCGGCTGGATATACATACCTGTCGGCTGCAGAAATTATTGATCCGCCTGCAGACACGTATAGCTATGATGACAACTATGATTATTACGACACTACTGCATACGCAGACTACTACGGCAAAAAAGATACAGTACGTTATTTAACAGATTATAAAACAGCTTTAAAACAGGCTAAAGATTCATCGCGCTATTTATTAATGTACTATGATGCCAAAGGCTGTATAGATTGCGGAAGACATGCCGTGACGGAAGTAATGCAGGCGTGGAACGATCCGTATACCTATTATGATTTTGCCACGATGTTCAACAGCCAGTATATATTTTACATGGCTCCTGAAAAGGAC
>CAMLLI010000725.1 GCA_946480685.1 uncultured Flammeovirgaceae bacterium
CCGGATATACGCACATCGCATTTGCCGGTAACAAGATCGGCTGCCAGTACTTTACCTGAACCGCTGATAGCTGTTTTAACAGCCTTCGCTGAACCGCTTGCTTCAATCTTTCCGGAGCCGGATATACCGAAGTCAGCGAGCCCGTTAACTGCCAACGCGAGGTTTACCTTGCCTGATCCGCTTACATCGCTGTTAAAATCTCTGCATGTACCTTTCACAATAACATCACCGGAACCTGATACATCTGCTTCCAATGATCCGGCAACTTCTACTTCAATGCGCATGGAGCCTGAACCACTTACCTGCAGGTCGAGATCCTGTGATTTGATTCTGGTCTCAGCGATCAGATCTCCAGAGCCACCTACATTTAAACCTTCTATAGTCGGCATGGTGATATATACATTTACATTATCATCATCATTCCAATGCCAGTTAGACCATTTACCTTTTTTACCAATCACCAGCTTGGAGCCTTCTATTTCAGTTTCAATTTCCTGGAGCAGTTCTTTTTTACCTTCCAGTTCTACTTTCGTAGTGTTGCCCTGGCGCAGATAAAATTTGCCAGGCACCCGGAATGATACTTTTGTAAATCCTGACACGTTTCGTGTTTCGCGTGTTTGTGCGAAAACGGACGCGCTTGCCAGGAGAATAATGAGTAACAGGGAAGTATATCGTTTCATAATCGTTGGGTTGATACTTTTTACAGACTTATTTCACAATGCGAAGGTTGCATCGCGAAGCTTATAATTTTTTTTATTCTTTTCTTTGACGGCACAATTGAGCCAGTCGTTACATGCCGGTATATGCTTATCGAACTATTCAGCAACCTGCTGAAGGTATTTATAAAGAGAAGGGAAGCAAGTTCCTGGCATTTGCATACCCGGTAAAATCAGAAGCAGATATTCGTGAAAAACTGGATTCGTTGCGTAAGGAATATTTTGATGCGCGCCATCATTGCTATGCGTGGATGTTAGGGCCGGAACGAAAAATGTATCGCGCGAATGATGATGGTGAACCGAATCACTCGGCAGGCGATCCGATCCTCGGACAAATCCGTTCGAAGGAATTAACAAATATACTGGTGGTGGTAGTGCGTTACTTTGGTGGCACGAAACTCGGCGTTGGCGGTTTGATCAACGCGTACAAAGTGTCTGCAGAAGATGCCTTGAATCATGCAACTATAATCGAGCTCGAAGTTACAGAGCCGATAACTATTCTATACGATTATGCCTCTACACCAGAAGTAATGAAACTCGTAAAGGATTTTGATCTGAAGATAATCAATCAGGATTTTTCTAACGGCTGTAGTATGGAAGCTGAGATCAGGTTAAAGGTGAAAGATAATTTTACAGATAAAGTAAAACTTATGAAAGCACTCGGTATTGCGATTGATGTACCAGCCCAGCCGTTGTAACGTCACGTTAAGCGTTTCACCATCGGGTATATTTCAAAAGAGTGCGAATATTCCCCAAATAATGATGGACATTACCATCCCGATGAGGATACTGAGATTATTTAAATTTCTGTTCGTCATAATACTTCAATTCTAAAGGATAGATAATTAAAGATCGTGCCCGTGAATAGGTTGTTGCTATAATAGTTGTGTATATGCGTAACGAAATGTTGTGGAAAAACGTAGATGATTTTTCGCTCCCGCAGAAGGCGCAGATTTTCGCGGAAGAAAAATGTAGGGTAGTGTTATGTTATGTTAGTGGTGATGCGGCAATGAAGGAGTTCGGTGGTGTATTGCAACAAGCAAAAGTATAGGGAGTTAGTCTGCGTATATCTGTGCTTTCTGCGGGCAAAAAAAATCTGCTATACATGGAGAAGTACAAATTCCTCGTTTACTTTACGGGCTTTTTCAGAACGTGATTTCAACCAGGTCGTGTTTATACAATTCCTTATCAGCTTCTGAATTTAGATTGACTTTACATAAACGAATATTGCCACCATGATCGCGAAGAAAAATGCAGCCCTGGGATTCATCTTTGTTACATTACTGATCGATGTGATTGGCTTTGGTATCATTATACCGGTGATGCCACGGCTGATCAGTGAAATGCTGCACGTTGGTATTCCCGAAGCTTCTGAATATGGAGGCTGGCTCATTGCTGCGTTTGCGATCATGCAATTTTTATTCTCTCCCTTAATGGGTAATCTCAGTGACCGCTTCGGCAGAAGACCGGTGTTGCTTGCCTCGCTTTTAGGTTTTGGTATTGACTATATATTCCTGGTGTTTGCTCCCAGTATTGAGTGGCTCTTTGTAGGAAGGATCATTGCCGGTATCATGGGCGCAAGCTTTACTACTGCAGCTGCCTATATTGCTGACATCAGTGAACCTGAGAAGCGTGCACAGAATTTTGGTATGATCGGAGCAGCCTTTGGTCTCGGGTTTATTATTGGTCCTGCACTGGGCGGTATACTTGCCAAGTATGGTTTGCGCGCACCGTTTATCGGAGCAGCAGCCCTTACGTTGCTTAACTGGCTCTACGGATTTTTTGTTTTGCCGGAATCACTCAAACCTGAAAACAGAAGACCGTTTCAATGGGCACGTGCAAACCCGGTAGGTTCACTGGAATTTTTTCTTCGCTATAAAGTAATTCTGGGTCTTGTAGCATCTATCGTGTTGATCTATATAGCCGGTCATGCCGTGCAAAGTACATGGTCATACTATACCATGGAGAAATTTGGCTGGACTGAAGAATGGGTAGGATACTCACTCGCCTTTGTCGGGTTGATGGTTGCCATTGTACAGGGTGGATTGATCCGCTATATCATTCCTAAACTCGGACAGCAGCGAAGTGTATATATAGGTATAATGCTTTACGCGATTGGATTTTTTCTATTCGGTATAGCATCACAGGGGTGGATGATGTTTGCATTCCTGGTGCCTTATTGCCTGGGAGGTATAGCAGGTCCCTCACTACAGGGAATTATGTCAGCACAGGTTCCACCAAATGAACAAGGCGAGTTACAGGGAGCACTTACCAGTCTGATGAGTCTCACCTCCATTATAGGCCCGGTAATGATGACATGGATCTTCCATCACTACTCCGATAAAAACTCAGGAGTATATTTCCCCGGAGCCGTAATGATAGCAGGCGCAGTGTTGACAATCGTGAGCGCATTTTTAGCACGTCTCTCGTTGAAGAAAAATAGCCACTAGCTGCTAGCTTCTGGCCACCAGCTGCTGGAGGATTTTTGTTGATGCAACGTCTGTATATACAGACAACGATCTTTTTGAGGCAGCTGTGAGCTGCCAGCAGATTTTGTTGATATAGCGAGTATCTTTTTAGTGAAGTATTTGCTATAACTTATGGGTATTTATCCTG
>CAMLLI010000726.1 GCA_946480685.1 uncultured Flammeovirgaceae bacterium
CGCTTTACTGGAACAACCCTTTCTGGGAAGTATATGAGAGCCCGACAAACCAGGCGCGCGAAAGAGTGTTCGGTGATATATCGCTCAAGTATGAAATTGCAAAAGGACTAAATATACAAGGCTGGGCACGGACTGATTTCTACACAGATCGCAGAGAGCGCAGGCAAGCTACGGGTTCACTGGATCAACCTTACTACGATGAAGATGTACGTGAAGTACGCGATAATAACTTTGAGCTTCACCTGACCTATACCAAAGATCTGTCGAAAGATTTTTCGCTGAATGTACTGGCAGCAACCAACGTACGCAAGCGTAAATACTATATTAACTACGGTCGCACATCAGGAGGTCTGAGTTCACCCAATTATTTTAACCTCAACGCCTCTGTAGACAGACCGATTATCAACGATGTATACCAGGAGAAGGAAGTGCAGTCGGTATACGGACAGGTGAGTCTTGGCTATAAAGGCCTGGCATACCTTGATGCAACTATACGTAACGACTGGTCATCCGTTCTGCCGAAGAAGAACTGGGCCTATACCTATCCATCGGTAACGGGTACACTTGTGTTCTCCGAACTATTGCCGGCACAGGAGATTGTATCGTTGGGAAAGGTGCGCGCCAGCTGGGCACAGGTTGGTAATGATACGGATCCATATCGTATAGCGACTACCTATACGGGTGAAACAGCTTTCGGGTCTTATCCAACATACTCTGTTGCCAACGCATTGAACAATCCGGACCTGAAAGCAGAGTTGTCTACCACCGTAGAGTTTGGTGTGGAGATGAGCTTCCTGCAAAATCGTGTAGGTTTTGATTTTACATACTACGATATCAAAACAACCGATCAGATCATCAACCTCGATGTATCAGCCGCGAGCCGTTATTCGTCTGCGTGGGTAAATGCCGGTGAATTATCAAACAAAGGTTTTGAAGTAATGCTATACGGTACACCGATTAAATCATCTTCAGGGTTTACCTGGGATATAACCGCTAACTGGGCACGCAACCGTAACAAAGTAGAAAAGCTTTATGGTGACTTGAACAACCTTATCATCAACAGCTATAGCGTTACTACCAACGCACGGGTAGGGGAGTCGTATGGTACATTTGTACTTATTGGCTATACCTATGATGACAACGGTAATAAAGTAGTTACACCCGCTGGTGCCTTTGTGCAGAACCCGAACCAGGTATTTGGAAGTTACTTGCCCGATTGGACAGGTGGTGTCACCAATACATTCAGCTATAAAGGATTTAGTCTGGGTGCCACCATCGACATAAGACATGGTGGTAATGTATACTCTACTACCAACCGCTATGGACAATATTCAGGACTCCTGGATGTCACTGCGGGTTTGAATGATAAAGGAAATCCGAAGAGAGATCCGGTTGCTGAAGGTGGAGGTGTACACGTAACCGGTGTTACTGCCTCCGGTGAAGTATTTGATGATTATGTAGAAGCTGTCGATTACTTCGCGAACCAGTCAACCATTCGTCAGAACTATCTCTACGATGCAAGCTTTGTGAAACTGCGTGAAGCGAAATTGACATATTCACTTCCAGGTTCAATAACTTCCAAGACTCCATTTACAGGTATATCAGTAGGTATATATGGAAGGAATCTCGCTATACTTCATAAGAACACACCAAACATCGATCCGGAAACAGCATTGGGATCAGGATCTATCCAAGGGTATGAAAACGGTCAGCATCCAAGCACACGGGTAATCGGCTTCAACCTGAATTTGAAATTATAGTATCCTGCCACTAAAAAATTATCGAAATGAAAAATTACAGAAGATATAGAACCAAGATTGCAGCTGCGATTACCGCGGCTCTGGTGATCGGGTGTACTGGTGACTTTGAAGAGATTAACACCAACCCGAACGATCCCGTTGTTGTACCGACTTCGTACCTGTTAACACAAGCGGAGCGTAACACACTGGCGCAGCAATCATACTTTACAACGAACCTATATGCGCAGTTGTTTGCTGAGACACAGTATACCAATACGTCACGCTATGAAACCGAGCAAGCTTCGTTTGACGGTTTTTACCAAGGGCCGTTGGCTGACTTACAGGAGATCATTGATCTGAATACTGAAGAGTCTACCAAATCATCGGCAGAGGTGTTGAGTTCGGGTTCCAATAACAATCAGCTGGCTGTCGCGCGTATTCTCAAAGCCTATAATTTTCAGATCCTGACGGATACCTGGGGAGATATACCGTACAAAGATGCATTGCTGGGCATGGGTAATCTTTCACCGGCCTATACTCCGCAGAACGAGATATATACCGACCTCGTAAGTGAATTAAAAGCCGCTGCTGCTCAGATCGATGCTGGTGCAGGTGTGGAAGGTGATGTGATCTATGGTGGTGATATGGAGCTGTGGAAAAAATTTGCTAACTCTTTATTGTTGCGGGTAGGTATACGGATGTCGGAAGCAAATCCTGATCTGGCGAAAGATGCAATAGCCTCCGCGTTGGCAGGTGGTGTATTTGAAAACAACGATGAAAGTGCTGTGTTTAAATACCTGACTGCTTCGGTAAATTCCAATCCTATATATTCACATTTCCATGTGACTAATCGTACTGACTATGCGATCAGTAATGTGCTGGTTAATTTTATGAAAGGTGTCAGCGATCCGCGATTGCCTATATATGCAAATCCTACTGAGAACTCCGTGGAGGCGGGAACACCGCAATATGTAGGTGAACTGTATGGCGTTACGCAGGCACAGGCGGGTGCTACCACCAATGCTTCGATTTCTTTCCTGGGAGACTACTGGAAAGAGAATCCCGCTACTGCCATTATCATCCTCAGCTATAGTGAAGTATTGTTTATACAAGCTGAGGCGGCCGCAAGAGGCTGGGCACCTGGTGATGCTGAAGAATTATATAACGAGGCTATTAAAGCATCAATGAATTACTATGGTATAACAGATGCAACGGTGATCAATAATTATATCGGACAGGCCGGTGTGCAGTTTGATGCCGGTAATTACAAGAAATCTATAGGCGAGCAAAAGTGGATTTCACTTTACGCTGTAGGGCATGAACCATGGTCTGAGTGGAGACGATTAGGGTATCCTGTGTTGTCTCCTGCACCGGCAGCGGTGGAAGGTCGTGGTATTCCGCTCCGTTTAACATACGCTACGCGCGAGTATACCTTGAACGCAGAGAACGTGAACGAAGCTGTAAAGAGACAGGCTGCATCGGGAACTCTTCACATGAGCGATGCAGTTTGGTGGGACGAGTGATAAGTTAAATACGCAAAGAAAAACCGACCTGTAAAAAGGTCGGTTTTTGGTTTTTATAT
>CAMLLI010000727.1 GCA_946480685.1 uncultured Flammeovirgaceae bacterium
ACAAGTGTTTTTCGTATACAATCGCGTCAGTGATATAGAATCTGTTGCCAATATAATTTACAGGCTCGTACCCGATGCTCGTATAGGTATAGGACATGGCCAGATGGATGGTGATAAACTTGAGAAGGTAATGGTCAAGTTTATAGATGGTGAATATGATGTGTTGGTGTCTACAAATATTATAGAATCAGGATTGGACATTCCGAATGCCAACACGATTATCATTAATCAGGCACACATGTTTGGTTTGTCGGATCTGCACCAGATGCGTGGTCGTGTAGGGCGATCGAATAAAAAAGCATATTGTTATTTACTCACGCCACCAGCCTCTGCGTTGTCGGCTGATTCGCGCAAGCGTTTATCTGCGCTCGAAGAATTTTCAGACCTGGGTGATGGCTTTAAAGTAGCCATGCGCGACCTGGATATTCGCGGAGCCGGAAACATGTTGGGGGCTGAACAAACTGGCTTTATCAGTGATCTTGGTTTTGACACCTATCACAAGATATTGGATGATGCCGTACAGGAATTGAAGGAAACAGACTTCAAAGAGTTATTTGCATCAGACCTGGCGGAGAAGGCCAAGCTTATTGTACAAGACTGCGTGATCGAGACTGATCTTGAAATTCTTATACCGGAAAGTTATATAGCGAGTACAACGGAAAGGCTACAGCTTTATGCAAGGCTGGATAGTTTACCGGATGAAGAGCAGCTGATGAAATTTACGGACGAGATGCGTGACCGCTTCGGGCCAGTTCCTCCAAGCGTGGAGGAACTGATCAATACCGTAAGACTTCGGTGGTTAGGTGAAAAGCTAGGCTTCGAAAAACTGAGTCTGAAGAACGAGAAACTCCGTGCTTATTTTATCAGCACAAAAGACGCGTATTTCAGCTCGGATATATTTGGACAGATATTGGCGTTTGTCCAGAAGAATTCAAAGCAGTGCAAGATGAAAGACAGTGCCGGTAAAGCGATGTTGATCATCGATGCAGTAAAAACAGTTGATGCTGCTATTGAATTACTGAGTCGGATGGCCGGTCAGGAAACCAAATCTTCCAAAGAGATTTTGTCCAGATAAGGTTTCAGTCCGATGGTGTTATCAAAAGCATTGATCATTAAAACCTTTTGATACTTCGGAGAATAAAAAACTTCGATGAAAAATCCATCTGTATAATAGAGGAAAACCTTACAATCAGCCAACACACGTTGCATCAGATAATTGCCGTGAAAAGTGATGATATCGCACTTCTTTTCAAAGGTCATTACGCGGAAATCGTCAAGGGTAAACATATTGGTTAGTTTTGTATACCCTTATTCGAAAAGGCATGCCATTCACTTCAACCTTCAAAAATGTCGACTAAACGAGGCTTCTCCTGTGCCAGGCTTCCCAAAACTGGATAGTGCATTCCCGAAACAATGAAATGGAGCTTGTATCGTTTTATATACGTCCGGTTTTCCCTTTTATCAAAGATTCACTAATAACATGCGACTGCTTGGAAAACATGGGATTATACCCTTAATTAGCACTTGGAATAAAATCTAGAAATGAAAATGAAGTATTCTTTCAGGGTTCTTTTGTATGTCGTTGGCGGATCAGTTGCCCTGTCTGCCTGCTCACTTTTTGGAGGCAAAGGCGGCAAGCCTACAGCTTCAAACCCGGGTCAGATGAGTTCAGCTACAGGCTTGGCTTATAATGACGAAGATCAGGGCGGATTTATGGTAAATCCATACGAAGGACAACCCGATGCACCGAACATGGTGTTCATTGAAGGTGGTCGTGCCGTAATGGGTTCCTTCGAAGAAGATGTTATGTCGTATCGCGACAACGTTGAAAGAACAGTTTCAGTTGCTTCATTCTATATGGATGAAACTGAAATCGCGAACATTCACTGGTTGGAATACTTACACTACCTGGCAAAAGATTCTTCTCAGGAAGCTTACCAGGCAGCCTTGCCAGATACAATGGTATGGGTTGGTAAACTTGCATTCAACGATCCGTATGTTGATCACTACCTGCGCTATCCTGGCTTCCGCTACTTCCCTGTAGTAGGTATTACCTGGAATCAGGCAAGTAAATATGCAGTGTGGAGAACACGTGCTGTAAACATTAAGCTTGCTGAAAATGCAGGTGAAGAATATGCAGAAAGCGATGGTCGTATACCATTGGAATCTGGTATAGTTGTACCGGCTTATCGTCTGCCAACAGAAGCTGAGTGGGAATATGCTGCACAAGCACTTATCGGAACTCAGTGGTTAGAAGAAATGCAAACGCACCAGCGCATTTATCCTTGGGATGGCCACGCAGTACGTAACCCGTATGGAAAGCAGATGGGCTTTATGCTTGCTAACTTCAAACGCGGTCGTGGTGACTATGCTGGTATCGCAGGTCGTTTGAATGACGGTGCTTTGATCACTTCATATATATATGAGTTCCCTCCGAACGATTACGGTCTGTATAACATGGCAGGTAACGTGAGCGAGTGGGTACAAGATACATATCGTCCTACAACGTATCAGGACTTCGATGACCTGAACCCTATCAGACGTGATGGTTTCCTCGATCCATCTTCTGGTTACAACAGCGATACAGAGAAAAACCCTGAAACATTTACTTCCCTTATCAACGACAACGCTCGTGTATATAAAGGAGGTTCATGGAAAGATGTAGCATACTGGATGTCTCCTGGTACAAGAAGATATCTTGATAAAGATTCAGCAACAGCAACCATCGGCTTCCGTTGCGCGATGATCAGAGCTGGATCTAACTACTAAGATTTTATACCATCTATAAAATAGAAAAGGCTGGTGAATTCACCAGCCTTTTGTTTTTTGCTTCGCTTCCTGATATACACCTATATATACTTTAATTAGTTTATAACCTGCACCGGGAAAGTAACATCCATATCGCTTTCGCCTGGACCAGGGCATTCGCCATTTTTAACACCGGGCTGGTGACGCAGAACAACTCTCACTGTGCCTGCACTTCCTGCAGCGCCTGCTACCCACGAACTGCTCAAGCCGATAGGAAGGTTATTATCATCTTTGTCGAGATACGAAACTGCAACGTCTGTTCCTGCAGCGGTGAAGCAGAGCAGGTGTGCATTCTTTTCTTCCTTGATCTCGTCCGTTACGTTGCCAACCGGATTTTCCGTCTCATTGAAAAGTGTAATGGCTGCTGCATAAGTAACGCCAGCCTTCAATTGACCTACACCAGGAGTAATCACGGGGGCAGTACTTCCGTCTCCATCAGCGTCATAAAATTTTAATTGAACAGCAGATGCACCACTTCCATTTGTGGGAGTCAGGTCAA
>CAMLLI010000728.1 GCA_946480685.1 uncultured Flammeovirgaceae bacterium
CTAATCCTGTTAAGGAAGACAAGTTCCTTCTTGATTTTCATACGCAGCTGGAGAGTCCGACCTATATATCGTTGCACGATCGCACCGGTCGGTTAATATATACCGGTGTGGCCCGGGCCGGAGCCAGCACCTACGAAGTAAAGTTGCCGGGAACGCCTTCCAGCGGAGTATATTTACTACGGGCCGTTAACAATGAGTCAGCGCTGCAGAAGTCGGTTATGATTGAATAGTATATATAGTCTATGCCGGTTTGCCTTGCGTTTTTGCCTGCACAGCCCATCGTTCAATAGTCTTCATCAACTCTTCGAGGTTAACCGGCTTGCTGATATAGTCATTCATACCGGCTTTTATACATTGTTCGCGATCGCCCTGCATGGCGTTAGCCGTCATCGCTATAATTACCGGTTGTATACCGTTATGCTGGCGAATGCGTTGCGTAGTTTCCAACCCATCCATCTCCGGCATCTGCACATCCATCAGAATCATATTATGATGCGAAGCCATGAACGCATCCAATGCCTCGCGCCCGTTTGCCGCTACGTCCGGAGTATAGCCAAGCTTGTTTAATACCCGTGTCGCCAGTTTCTGGTTCACCGGATTATCTTCTGCAATCAGAATATGCAGCGGAAACTGCTGCGCAAAGTCTTCGCGTAGCTTTTGATTTACCTGGTCGGCCGGAGCCGGAGCCTTATCATTTTTGCGCAGGTTCATAAGTATATTTTTGTACAGCATACTATGCTTTACAGGCTTGCTTAATATAGAAGAGAATATTTTTGTAAAACGTTCACTTCGATCATCTCCAATTGAACTTAACAGGATCATTCTCAGGTCCGGATAGCGTTCGCGAATCATTTTACCCAACTCCAATCCATTTATTCCCGGCATCTGCATATCGGTAAGTACCAGGTCAAAGCCGGACGATCGCGAGAGTATATCCATCGCATTCTCTCCGGAATTGGCGATTACTGGTTCCGCCTGCCATAGTTGCAACTGATTCTTCAGGATAAGGCGATTCGTAGCGTTGTCGTCCACAACCAAAATCTTTTTATCGCGCAGTGCATCTTTATCATATATATAGGTTGGTGGTTTCTCTTTACTTAACCGGGTCTTGATCGTAAAGAAGAACGTAGTTCCTTTGCCAACCGTGCTTTCGATCCAGATGTGTCCGCCCATCAGGCCAACCAGTTTTTCAGATATAGCAAGTCCTAACCCGGTGCCGCCATATTTGCGGGTAGTAGATGCATCTACTTGTGAAAATGCTTTAAATAAACGGTTTACTTTGTCTTCCGGTATACCTATACCAGTGTCACGAACAGCAATGCGCAATTGGTACTGATCGTTATCTTTACCCTGCACATGTGCACTGACAAAGATTTCTCCCCGGTGTGTAAATTTAATAGCGTTCCCTACCAGGTTGATCAGGATCTGCCGCAGGCGCAAACTATCTCCAACAATATGTTCCGGTACATCGGGGTCCAGTTCGTAAAGGAGATCGAGTCGCAGATCAGACGCTTTGTTGGCAAACAGGTCCAGCACTTCTTCCACACAATTGCGCAGATCAAAATCTTTTTCCTCCAGCTCCATCTTACCGGATTCAATCTTGGAGAAGTCCAGTATATCATTAATCACACCTAACAGACTTTCCCCCGAGCTTCTGATGATTTCGGTATACTCGCGTTGCTCCGATGTAAGCGGAGTCTCTGCCAGTAAGGATGCCATACCGATTACACCGTTCATAGGTGTACGTATTTCATGACTCATCGTTGCCAGAAATATACTCTTGGCCTGGTTGGCACGTTCGGCTTCGTTGCGCGCTTCTTCTGCTTCTATACGTTGCTGCTCAATTTCATCGTTGAGGTTCTGCAGAAATTCAGTTTGTGCCTGCAACTGGTCATTTAGTGTCTGCATGTTTTCAGCCTGCGCTTCGAGTGCTTCTTTCCGCTCCACAGCTTCTGCTGTATGGATCTTTACCTGGTGCTCCAGTGCAGCGCGTTGCTTATCGACAATGTTGAGCCAGATGCGTACAAAAATAAATATGGCACCTGCAATGAGGCATGCCGCCAGAATACGGAACCACCATGTATACCAGTAAGGCGGTGTAATAATAATGCGCATGCTCGTACCGGCTTCATTCCACAAACCATCATTGTTCGATGCCTTCACATGAAATATATACTCGCCCGGATCAAGGTTGGTATAGGTTGCCGTGCGCTTGTGTCCTACATAATTCCATTCCTTGTCAAAACCATCCAATTTATAGGCGTATAGATTTTTTTCGGGGAGTACAAAATTAAGGGCTGCAAACTCAAGGGTAAATACGGATTGGTCGTGTGCGAGTATTATCTCCCGTGTATCGTTGATCTGTTTCTTCAGTATAGAATTTTTACTGTGTATGGTAATCGGTTTATTAAAGATCTGAAGGCCGGTAAAATATATAGGAGGGACGGATGTATTGTCTTTGAGACTGTCCGGATAAAAACTGTTCAATCCGTTGGGACCACCGAAGAATAATTCCCCGTCAGCAGTCTTGTAGCACGAGTGCGGCTTGAATTCATTTCCCTGCAAACCATCGGCAGTGGTATAATTACGAACTGCTTTTGTTTTCGGGTTGAAGCGGGAGAGACCTTTGTTCGTAGCGATCCATAAATTACCGCGGTTGTCTTCCAGTATATTCCGGATCATGTTATTCGGAAGCCCGTCATGGTCGGTAAAGGAAGTAAATGTGTGGGTTGTTTTGTCGTATAGATTTAGCCCGCCGGCACTACCAAACCACATGTTGCCGAGATGATCGCACAGCATAGTACCTACTACATCGTGACTCAGACTTTTGTGATCAAACTTGTTATTATAGAAGCGGGTAAATTTACCAGTCTTCTTGTCCATCTTGTTTAAACCCGATGTAGTTCCCACCCATATATTTCCTTCGGCATCTTCCCCAAAAGTATAAATGAAGTTATCACTGAGACTGTTTTTGTCATTCGGATGTTGCTGATACCAGGTGAATTCCTTTTTGTCAGGCTGATATATACCAATGCCGCTTCCCCAGGTACCAATCCAGATTTGACCTTCGCGATCTTTAAACACCGCTGTCACTGTAGTGTGCGCGAGACTTTTAGGATTTCCTTCTTCCGGCAAGTAATGTGTAAATATACCGGTACGTGTATCAAATAAGTCAAGTCCACCGCGGTGATAGCCCAACGCCAGCACTCCGGGAGTTGCTTCCACAACAGAAAGTACATAATCACTCGCAGGACTATTCCGGTTTTTCGGATCGTGCTGATAATGGGTAAACGTTTTGGTTTTG
>CAMLLI010000729.1 GCA_946480685.1 uncultured Flammeovirgaceae bacterium
CTCAGTGAAAAACCTTTATAGTTGAAGATGTTGGAGAAACCACCGGCACCGCGGGGTTCTGCAGCTCCTTCGTATTTTAGTATACTCGTAAGGTTGTCGCGATCCTGCAGATCGTAGTTATATACTACTTCACCGCTACCATCGAAGAAGGTTGGTATACCACGTGAGTCCAGACCCGCAAACCGGGTTGAGAATAAACCTCTGCGTGGTCCGCCCAATATAGCCGCGCCACCTTGTACAATAGCATCGCCTATACGCGGGTTGAAATCGAGGCGTGTGATCTTGTCGTGCGTGTAACCTATATTAAAGCTTGTCGCCCACGTAAAGTCCTGCCAGCGCAGGTTTACCGTGTTGATGGAGAATTCTATACCCTGCGATTCCATATCGGCATAGTTACCATTCTTGAACGCATTACCACCTACACCACTGGTTTGCAATAACCCGATCAGATCATAGGAGTTACGTTTATAGGCATCGATCGTACCGGTAATATCATCGTTCAGAATGCCGAAGTCGAGACCTACGTTAAACTCTTTCAGCTTTTCCCATGTGAGGTTTGAGTTTTCAAGATCCTGTATATAGAGATACGTTTCTACATCGGTAGGCCGAAGCGTTACACCAGAGCGTATGTTAAGCAGCGCACTGGTATTGGGACCGAGGTTGGCGGATAGGCCATACGTTGCACGCAGCTTCAGGTTGTTGAAGAATGAGAAGTCAATGAACGTTTCTTTGTGAAGGTTCCAGGCACCACTCACGTTCCAGGTAGGGAGGTAGCGTGCACTCTTGCTCTTCCCGAGGCGGTTGGAACCATCGTAGCGAACGGTTCCGTTAAATATATACTTCTCTTTGAACGAGTATGCGCCATTCAGGAATAAACCTGCGAAACGTTCGCGATCCGTACCCAACGCATATATACTGATACCCTGACTGTTCAGGAAATCGATCATGTTTGGATCCGTATTCACGATGCCCCCGTTTTCGTATACCACACCGATACCATCGGCTCTGCGGCTCATGCGGTTGGTATATTTGATCTCTTGTCCTACGAGTACATTGATCGCGTGAATCTGGTTGATGGTGTGCGACCAGTCTATACTGTTGCGTATATAGAAATTCTTCAGTTCGTCTTCGTTCACATTGTTGAATCCGCCTTCGGGTAAAACAACCTTGGGTTGTGCTGCCGGATCATCCGGATCGCGATAGAGCAACGGGTTGGCATCCTGTATATATTGTGTGCCATCGGCGCGGTATGCTTCTGCCTGGTTTGAACGTTCGTGAATAACATGTTCACGTTTGGTAGTAGCATAACGACCTTGCAGTGTACTGCGGAAAGTAATATTGTCGCGAATGTTATAGGTTATATCAGCCTGCGTAGAAAGGTCGGCTACATTAATGTTAATATAGTTTAGTTCAAGTTCCTCCAGGATGTTGAAGGGCGCATAGTTTCTTCTGAAATACTCACGGCTGCCATCGTTGTTATAGGGACGAATAGATCGCGCTGTGTTCAACGCGTAGCTTAATGGATTGATATCGAAATCGCGTCTATACCTTCCGGTGATCGGATCGAAATCCCGGTTTTGTGTGCCCGGTACTTTTTGATCGCGATAGTTCGCGGTAAGTTTGAGATCGAGGGAGAAATTCTTTGAGAACTGGAAGCTGTTCTTGGCCGTACCGACATAACGCTTAACGTTGTCAGCAATAGTCTGTCCGTTGTCATGCAGGTAACTTATCGAATAGTAACTGTTATGTTTTTCTGTACCGGATGTGAGACTGATGGAATGTTGTTGCTGAAGTGAATTGCGGAAGAGTACATCGAACCAATCGGTATTCGCTGTCTCATATTGATGAAGGAAGTCTTCATTCAAGGTACCGTCAGGTCCCCACGGAATTTCTTTCTCCGATATCTCGGTAAACATTTTACCCATTGCGCCATAGTTTTGCGCGCGAACGGAAGTTGTGATGTCGATCAGTCCCTTTTCATACATCTCACGGTATACCGACATCTCATCAACCGAGTTCAGTATATCATACTGGCTATAGGTTGGGCGTAAGTGTATAGAGAAGTTACCGGAGTAATTTACTTTGGTTTGTCCGCTCTTGCCGCGCTTGGTGGTAATCACGATCACACCGTTTTTAGCACGCGTTCCGTAGAGTGCTGTAGCGGATGCATCTTTTAGTATTTGCTGCGACTCTATATCATCCGGGTTGAGACCGGCTATAGATGATGCTGTTAATGTATTGGCATTACCGGTAATGATATCATCGGCAGTAAGCGCGTTGAGGTCTTCGAGAATTACACCGTCAACGACCATGAGCGGTTGCGTATCACCGTTGATCGAAGTGTTTCCGCGAATGCGTATTTTCGGACTCGTACCAAATGTACCCGACACGTTATCAACTGTTACACCGGCCACGCGGCCTTCCAGCATTTGACTTGCATCCGTCATACCCGAAGTTCGTATATCCGACATCTTTACATTGACAGCCGACCCGGTAAATAATTTCTTTTCTACTTCCTGGAAACCGGTAATTACTACTTCGTCCAATTCTGTAGTCTCTACTTCCAACGCTACGTTAACCACGCTTCGTTGGCCTGCATATACAGTTTGCGGAACAAAGCCTATAAATGAAAATTGTATAGAGTCTCCCGGAGATTCTGTGAGGATCTCATAGCTCCCGTTGATATCCGTGATTGTTCCACGGGTCGTATTTTTTATTCGTACACTCACGCCCGGCAGTTCTGTTCCGTCTTTAGCTGAAGTTACTTTTCCGGTAACCCGGATTCCCTGAGCCTGAGCCTGGAGTACAATAAATAAACACGGTAATAGCAGTAGTAAAAATCTTCCCATAAGCGATTTAGATACAGACTTCTAAATTTAACCAATTATAGGTCATCTGCAAGTGCGAGGTTACAGGAAGAGAAGACTTCCGGAAATAATTTTTCAGTCAATTACGAATTGATAAATCGTATCATTTGCTGGCGCTGATTTTCATCGGGTAATTTTCCGAAGGCTGCACCTGCGTTGTCGGCCATGTGATGTGGTTTGGAGGTGCCCGGTATCACGCAAGTAACGGCAGAATTGGACAAGATAAATTTCAGGAAGAATTGTCCCCAGCTGCCGCAGTCAAAATCAGATGCCCATGCCGGAAGCGTTTTACCTTTTACGCGCTGAAACAACGCACCTTCTTCGAAAGGCTGATTGATAACTATAGCGACTCCCTTTTCTTTCGCTAACGGAAATAAACGCTCCTCAGCTGTGCGACTCAGCATCGAGTAATTGATCTGTAGAAAATCAACCGG
>CAMLLI010000730.1 GCA_946480685.1 uncultured Flammeovirgaceae bacterium
ATCAGTCAGGTAATGATCTCCGAGCAATTCTCTCCACTCATCGGAGTAAATATGCGTACGAAGGGAAGACTCTCTGCCAACATTCAGTATAAAACAAAACGTGATCTCGCGCTGAACATTTCAAATGCACAGATCACCGAGTTGAACAGTAAAGACTTCTCCTTTGAATTGGGCTATACAAAAAACAACATGAAGCTTCCGTTCAAATCGCAGGGTCGCACGGTTGTGCTGAAGAACGATGTTACGTTCCGTATGAATGTGACGGTTGCCAACACAAAAACCATTCAAAGAAAGATTGAAGAGCTAAACATCGTTACGAACGGAAACATCAACTTCCAGCTTCGTCCTAACATCAGCTATGTTGTAAACCAGAAGCTGAACATACAGTTATACTTTGAACGTACCATCAACGAACCGATGGTATCCAACTCTTTCCGAAGAGCCACCACCCGTTTTGGTGCGCAGGTGCGATTCAGTCTCGCGCAGTAAAAATTTATTCAGGATGTAGGAATTTTCAAGTCAGTTACTTAACTGGCTTAATCTTGCATCCTGAATCCATTTTGGAACCTATAAACTTTGCTTATTTTTGCCGGCACCTAAAAACTTTAACGCATCATGAACATCCCGGAAGGACTGAAATACACGAAAGATCACGAATGGATTAAAATTGAAGGCAATACAGCCATCGTGGGCATTACCGATTTTGCTCAAAGCGAACTGGGCGATATCGTTTATGTTGATATAACTACGGTAGGCCAGGATGTAGCCGCTCATGATATTTTCGGAACGGTAGAGGCGGTTAAAACCGTATCAGACCTATATATGCCGATTGCCGGTAAAGTATTGGAAGTAAACTCCATACTCGATGGCAGCCCGGAAAAAGTAAACGAAGATCCATACGGAGATGGCTGGATGATCAAAATTCAGTTCACCGGTTCGACAGATGAACTTCTCTCTGCAGCACAATACAAGGAACTTATTGGAAAGTAATATCCGTTAAATGTTATCGGTTACCTGCACGTATAACTCGCGGATAACCGATAACGCTTAACTATTCATTCTCATGATCGAATTACCCGTCATATCGCAGGAAGAGACCCGCAAACGTAAACCAGACTGGTTACGCGTAAAATTACCCGTGGGGCCAGAATATGCAAAAGTGCGGAAGCTGGTTGATAATTATAAACTTCATACGATTTGTGAAAGCGGTAATTGTCCGAACATGGGCGAATGTTGGGGCGCAGGCACGGCTACGTTTATGATTCTCGGAAATGTATGTACGCGCAGCTGTACATTTTGTGCCGTAGCAACCGGGAGACCTACTGAATATGATGTAGAAGAACCCAAGCGTGTAGCCGAAGCGATAAAATTAATGGGCGTGAAGCATGCCGTTATTACTTCTGTTAACCGCGATGAACTGAAAGATCGTGGTGCCGAAATCTGGTATCAAACCGTTGTAGAAACTAAAAAGGTAAGTCCTGAAACAACGATCGAAACACTTATACCGGATACAAAAGGAAACTGGGATGCACTCTATCGCATGATCGAGGGTAAACAGGAAGTTGTTTCGCACAACATGGAAACGGTTGGCAGACTGTATCGCATGGTTCGTCCGCAGGCTAAATATGAACGAAGCCTCGAACAAATAAAAAGAATTCGCGAAGCAGGTATGCGCACCAAGACTGGTATTATGCTTGGCCTTGGCGAAACCAAAGAAGAAGTTTTCAAAGCCATGGATGACCTTGCTGCAAATGGATTGATGATCCTTACGCTCGGTCAATATTTACAACCTACCAAAATGCATTTGGAAGTTGCCGAGTTTATTCACCCGGACACATTCGAAATGTATAGAGAAGAAGGATTGAAACGCGGATTGAAATATGTAGAGTCGGGTCCGCTGGTTCGTTCAAGCTATCATGCTGAACGCCACGTTAACGTTCCGCTGGATTAATACCATACGACTATATATACCGAACTTTTTTTACTCTGAAAGATTTTTCAAGTGCTCGATATCGCCCTGATCTTTAGGGCGATTGGTAATTTGCTTTTCTTTTAACAAGTCTTTGGGATGGATCACTTTAAACTCTACTCCTTGTATAGTTCCTGTTTCCGCACGGCTATAGCACGCATCAAAATCAAAAGCACTGAAAGCTTTCAGATTCTTCATCGGTTCAACGATAAAACCTGAATTACCTATAGCAAATTCGGTAAAGCCAGGTATCATCTCAAATGTCCGGACAGAGTCCAGACCTTCCACCCCATGCACCATTAACACCTTCTTAAATTTTTCGATATTAATCTGATCATCTTTTATCCAAAGATCAAGATCATTTGTTGCACGCACGTAGCCGTGAAATGCTACAGCAAATCCTCCCACCAGTATATATTTCACGTCATGCTTTTGCAGGTCTCGGAGAAAACTTATCACTTCTTCACTATTCAGATCGATCGGTGTCATTTTCGAAAGCTTAACGTTGGCATTATGAAAAGAAGCTGCCAGCCTGTTCACCTTCGAAAACAAGTCCATTCTCTTACTGCGTTCCGCTTGCGTTACTGGCATATTCAAAGATAAAGATTTCCGAGGTCTTTCTAAGAAAAGCAAAAGCGGGCTCATCACCCGCTTTCTATTATACACTAAGTATATATTTTATTACTTCTTGTCAGCCTGAATGCGTTGTTCACGATTGGCGATTTCCCATGCAGTATAGAATACACACTGTGCGCGTTTTGCCAGCAGGTCGAATTCAATCTTGCTGACTTCATCGCTTGGCTTGTGATAGTCTTCATGTATACCATCAAAGTAGAACACGATCGGAATATTGTTCTTTGCAAAGTTCCAGTGGTCAGAGCGATAGTATAGTCTGTCAGGATGATTCTGATCATTGTAAGTATAATCGAATATCAGGTTCGTATAAGTCTTGTTTGTATTCTCACTCAGGTTATGTAACTCGGTTGACAGTTTATCAGAACCGATAACATATACATACGGAGCACTGTCTTTATGCTGAGGATCTCTGCGTCCAACCATATCAATATTCAAGTCAACAACAGTTTTCTCCAATGGGAACACGGGATGTTGCGTATAGTAGTCTGAGCCAAGCAGACCTTTTTCTTCACCCGTTACTAACAAGAATAATATACTTCTTCTTGGTCCTTTACCTTCTTTCTTTGCTTGAGCAAAAACTTTTGCAAGTTGTAATACAGATACTGTTCCCGATCCATCATCGTCCGCACCATTGTTGATGAGATCACCTTCTGTTCCGTTCAGTTTACCGATGTGATCGTAGTGTGCTGAAATT
>CAMLLI010000731.1 GCA_946480685.1 uncultured Flammeovirgaceae bacterium
CAGGTCTTCACAGGCTTCGGTATATTTGTTCAACCGGTAGCGGGCAATCGCGCGGTTGTAGTAAGCCGGAGCGGAGTCTGGTATATAGATCAGCGCAGCGGTATAGTCTTCCACAGCATCAGCATAGCGTTCCTGTTTTAGCAGAACATTCGCGCGGTTGATCCATGCCTTTACAAAATTCTCCTTCAGATCGATTGCTTTGGTATAGTCTGAAAACGCACCGGTATAATCTTTCATCCGCTCTTTCACGATACCACGACTCAGCCAGATCTCCGGATCCTTTGGTTCAATCTCAAGTGCTTTGTTATAGTCATCCAAGGCTCCTTTCAGATAGCCGCCTTCGAGGCGTTGAAAGGCACGTTCGAGGTAAGGTGCCAGCATACTGGAGTCGCTGTCGATAGCCTGTTCCAGTGGATCTTGTGATGCTTTTCGTTCTCCCTTTAACCGCTTGAACACCGCGATGTTATGCAGTGCTACCGGATGATTCGGATTAATGGATAAAGCTTTGTTGAAGTCGTCTAGGGCAGCCGTTGAGTCCTTCATACTTTGCTTCGAAAGACCGCGGTTCACATAGAAGTCTGCTTCTTTCGGAGAGAGTCGTATAGCGGAGTCCAGCCACGCAACAGAACGTTGCAGGTTGTTTTGCTTCTGGTCGATCACGCCGAGGTAATTATAGATCAGCGGCCGGTTGCCACTTTGTGCCGTTGTGATCGGATTGCCACTGGTGCCGGGCGAGCGGTTGAAATATAGGGTTTGTGTAGCACCGGGCGGAACCTTAAGGTAACGCGTGAAGTCTTCGTATGCCTGATCGTACTTTTTCAATTGATAGCGGATCAGTCCGCGGCTGAAGAGCGCTTCCGGGTTGTCGGGCTTACGTTCCAGATATATACTATAATCGGTGAGCGCGCCTTCAATGTCTTTTAATTGTTCGCGGGTAGAGGCACGGACAAAATAAGCCTCGGTAAATCCGGGGCGTTCGGTAAGACATTGGTTGAGTAATGTGAGGGCCTTGCTATACTCGCCAGCGTCATGCGCCTCCTGTGCCTGTTCAAAAAGTTCTTCGGGACGAACCTTTTTCTGCTGAGCAAACACCACGGTGGTAGCGATGAGCGCGATAAAAAATGAAAACACTTTCATGACGTGAAATATAACGAAAGAATCATCGCTTTCTTGCAAACCCTTTGGCATCAAATCCTGTTTAATTCATCATGGAAACCACAAAAAAGAGCACTCGAAAATCTGAGAGCAAGGCTTCGGATGAAAAGATAAAATCAGCATATATAAATTACCTGTTAACCGAAGGCCGTCAGCCGGCATCCATCTATAAATTCTGCCTCGACAACGGTATGAAGGAAGAGGAGTTCTACAACCACTTCGGGTCGTTCGAAGCGCTCGAGCGAAATATCTGGAAAGGCTTTATTGACAAAACCATTATTCGTTTACAGACGGATAATTCTTTCAACGAGTTCTCTACACGCGAACAGGTTCTTGCATTCTATTTTACATTGCTCGAAGAACTGCGCGCCAACCGAAGCTTTGTGCTGCAACAGCTCGGAAATATCAGACGATTGGAATTGACTCCTGGTTTTCTGAAAGGATTTAAGGAATCATTCGAAACGTTTTTCGAAAATATACTAAACCATGGCAAAGGAAAAGGAGAGGTGGCCAATCGTCCGTACCTCGACAAGCGTTATCCGCAACTCTTCTGGCTGCACATGGGTTTTATACTGACGTTCTGGAAAGAAGATGACAGCGCAGGTTTTGAAAAGACAGATGCAGCCATCGAGAAATCCGTTAACCTGGCGTTCGATCTGATCGGCAAAGGTGCAGTAGACGCGGCAATCGACTTTGGTAAATTTCTATATCAGAACAAAAGATAGAAACACGCTGTTACACACTTGCACGCACACACCTCACTATAGATAGATCGAGCCTTATTTTCTCTCCCGATAATTATGAAAGAATTTGAGCGTATACCTGTGACCAAAGTTCAACGGGCCACAAAATTTATAACCACCGGAGCCAAGATCGGGACCAACTACCTGAAGCATTATGGTAAGAAGCTGATCAACCCGGATGTTTCCAAAGACGAGTTGCATGCTGATAATGCGAATGATATATATAATTCACTGAGCGAACTGAAAGGTGGTGCGCTAAAAGTAGCGCAGATGTTGAGCATGGATAAGAACCTGTTGCCAACAGCCTACCAGCAAAAGTTTGCCATGGCACAATATAGTGCTCCGCCTTTATCATATCCTTTGGTAGTAAAGACTTTCCAGAATCATTTCGGAAAAAGTCCCGAGCAGATGTTTGAGACATTTACCAAAAAAGCGGTGAATGCTGCTTCGATGGGACAAGTACATCAGGCAACGCTGAAAGGAAAAAAGCTGGCGGTAAAGATTCAGTATCCCGGTGTTGGTGATAGTGTGAAGTCTGACCTCGCGATGGTAAAGCCCATTGCACTCTCCATGTTTAATCTCAACCCGGTGGAGTATGATGAGTTCATTAAAGAAGTTGAAGAGCGCATGCTCGAAGAGACCGATTATAGTCTGGAGCTGAAAAGGTCTATTGATCTGTCGCAGCGAAGTCGTGATGTGAAGAATATAGTCTTTCCGCATTACTACCCGGAGTTCTCGTGTCCGAAAATTCTGACGATGGATTGGCTCGAAGGTAAAATGCTGGGCGAAGTGATCGGCAAAGAATTACCAGCCGGTGCAGCGGACAAGATTGGTCAGGCGATGTGGGATTTCTATCATTTCCAGATGCACCAGTTACGTGCTGTTCATGCTGACCCGCATCCTGGTAATTTTATTATCACGAACGACTACAAACTGGGCATCATCGATTTTGGTTGTGTGAAGGTTATACCGCAGGAGTTCTATAATGTGTACTATCGCCTGCTTGATGCCGATATACTGACGGATAAGAAGAAGCGTGACTTTGTGTTTGAGCAGTTGCGTTTCGTTTACCCGAGCGATACTCCGAAAGAGCGCGAGTTCTTTATGGGCATCTTTACGAAACTTGTCGAGTTACTGGCCCGCCCGTTCCGCTCTGAAAATTTTGACTTTGCCAATGATGATTACTTCAATGAGTTGTTTTCATTCGGAGAAACCCTGGCCAATATGAAAGAGCTGCGCGAATCGAAAAAAGCACGCGGTGTAGGAGAGGCTATCTATATTAACCGAACCTACTTCGGACTTTACAACATTCTGCACGATCTGAAAGCAACGGTAAAAACTGGTTATTAAGAAGTAAGAAGTAAGAAGTAAGAAGTAAGAAGTAAGAAGTAAGAAGTAAG
>CAMLLI010000732.1 GCA_946480685.1 uncultured Flammeovirgaceae bacterium
AAGAAATAAGAAGTAAGAAATAAGAAGTAAGAAATAAGAAGTAAGAAATAAGAAGTAATTTTATACCAAAATGTCTCTATATATTTTGTGATGATGATGCGAAGATTGGTTTTTGTATGTTTTGTGGTTGTTGCGTGTGGCCGTGCCGTTGCGCAGGACAACCTGATCCAGTATGTGAACCCGTTGATCGGTACGCATAAGATGGGACATACTTATCCGGGAGCTACTGTTCCGTTCGGAATGGTACAGCTGAGTCCGGAGACAGATACAATACCCTATGAAGTGGATGATCACTATAATCCATTGGTATATAAATACTGTGCGGGATATCAATATGATGACCCTACCATTGTTGGTTTTAGTCACACGCACTTTAGTGGCACAGGACATTCCGATCTCGGTGATTTTCTGATTATGCCTACCGTTGGTAAACTGCAGCTGAATCCGGGTACGGAGCAAAATCCGAAAAGTGGTTTTCGCTCTTCGTTCTCACACAGTAACGAGCAGGCTGCACCAAACTACTATAAAGTAAAACTGGACGATGATAACATTGTCGCTGAACTTACTACAACCAATCGCGTAGGTTTCCACCAATATACTTTTCCGCAGAGTGATGAGGCTCATATCATACTCGACCTGATGTATGGTATATATAATCATGCGGACAAGAATGTATGGACGTTTGTCCGGGTGGAGAATGATACACTGGTAACAGGTTATCGCCAGACCAACGGCTGGGCCCGCACGCGTACGGTATATTTCGCCATGACTTTTTCGAAGCCGGTAAAACAATACGGCATGAAAGATTTCTCGAAGCCGGATGTATATAAAGGCTTCTGGCGGAAATTTGATCAGACTAGAAACTTCCCGGATATAGCAGGCGAACAGATCAGAATGTACTTTGATTTTCAGGTGAAAGAAGGAGAGAAGATCAAGATCAAATTTGCGTTGTCTCCGGTAAGTACAAAGGGTGCCTTGGCGAATCTGCAATCCGAACTTCCGCATTGGGATTTTGAAAAAGCGAAGCGCGAAGGACAGCAGCAATGGGAACGCGAACTGCAACGCGTGAAAGTAAAAGCACTGAACAAAAATGATCTCGTGAATTTTTATACCGCGATGTATCACACGTTCCTGGGCCCTACAACCTATATGGATATTGACAGCTCCTATCGCGGACTCGATCAGAACAATCACGAAGCGAAAGGTTTCGTAAACTATACTACATTTTCATTGTGGGATACTTACCGTGCGTTGCATCCGCTGTTCAATGTTATACAGCCAAAGCGAAACGGTGATATGGTGAGTTCGATGATGGTGCATTATGACCAGAGCGTTCATAAAATGTTACCGGTATGGTCGCATCATGCCAACGAGAACTGGTGTATGATTGGGTATCACAGTGTATCCGTAATTGCTGATGCTGTGATCAAAGGAAATTACCAGGGCGATGCATACCAGGCGTTGGAAGCATGTGTGGCCACGGCACGTCATAAATCATACGATGGAATAGAATACTATATGCAACTCGGCTACGTGCCGGAGGATAAAAACAGTTCGTCCGTTTCAAAAACACTGGAGTATGCTTATGACGACTGGTGTATTGCACAGATGGCGAAAAAGCTTGACCGCCCTGCTATATATGAGGAGTTTATGAAACGCTCGCAGAACTGGAAGAATGTATATGATGCATCAACAGGCTATATGCGCCCGAAGTTAAGCGATGGTAAATTCAGAAAGGAGTTTGATGTATTGAGCACACACGGACAAGGTTTCATAGAAGGCAACGCCTGGAACTATAGTTTATATGTGCCGCATGATCCGGAACAGATGATCAGCGTGATGGGCGGGAAGAAACGTTTTGTGGAGCATCTCGATTCACTCTTTACCATGAATCTGCCGGATGAATTCTTTGCCCATACGGAAGATATAACACGCGAGGGCATCATTGGTAATTATGTTCACGGTAATGAACCTGCGCATCATGCTGCATATCTCTATAATTGGACTGACCAACCGTGGAAGACGCAGGAGCGGGTGCGCATGATTCTGAAGAAGCAATATCAACCCACACCCGATGGTCTGGGCGGTAATGATGACTGCGGCCAGATGAGCGCGTGGTATATATTTACTTCGCTCGGCTTTTACCCGGTGGCTCCCGGCTCCGATCAATATGCTTTGGGAAGTCCTGGGATACAATCGGCAACACTGCCATTGGAGAATGGGAAGACATTCGAGATTGAAGCCGTTAATCAAAGCGACAAGAATGTATATGTTCAAAAGGTACTGCTGAATGATAAGCCACTCGCGCGACCATTTCTTACTCACGATGATATTGTGAAAGGCGGCAAGCTTACATTTTACATGACTGCAAAACCGAAGAAGTAAATTTATTCCTGAAATGATTTAGGGATAGCCCCGGCTTTCTTTACCTCTATATGGCGGCTCCTATAGAAGCAAGGCCGGGGCTCAGTAAATACGCTGAGTATACTTCATACTTCATGTAGTTTAAAAGAAAAGGTTAATTCGTTAGCGCCCCGGTTCTTGTTTCTTCTTTAACTGAATTACTAATAGCTTCGCTGTAGCTGAAAAATAAAAATCCCCCGTGGTTCTCACAGGGGATTTTCGCTTTAAGTATATATCGCTTATGCTTTCACATTCTTCACGGCATAATCAACTGCACGTGCTGACAACGCCATATAGGTAAGCGAAGGATTTTGTGTTGATGTTGACGTCATGCAGGATCCATCGGTTACAAAAACATTTTTGCACGCGTGAAGCTGATTCCATTCGTTCAACAAAGATGTCTTCGGATCACGTCCCATACGAACACCGCCCATCTCGTGGATGTCGAGACCAGGTGCCTGCTTCGAATCGAACGTTTGTATATTCTTGAAGCCAGCTTTGGTATACATCTCTGATAATTGTTCGTGGAAGTCTTTTATCATCTTCTCATCGTTATCATCATACGCGATGGAAATTTTCAATTGAGGCATTCCCCATTCGTCTTTCGCAGTCGGATCGAGTGCAACGTAGTTCGTTTCTTTCGGAATGGTTTCGCCCATCATGTGCGAACCTACACGCCACGGACCTAATTTAGTCTGTGCCAGTTTATCTTTCAACGAAACGCCTAATCCGTCATTGTCCATTTCGTTGTAGCGATTGGAATCAAAGCCCGCAGCATATCCGCGAAGGAAATCAGTTTCCTGCTTGTATACATTCCGGAAGCGAGGTATATATCCGCTTGTTGGTCTGCGGCCCTAGATCGGAAGAGCGTCGTGTAGGGAAAGAGTGT
>CAMLLI010000733.1 GCA_946480685.1 uncultured Flammeovirgaceae bacterium
GCTACGAGTGTAAATGGCTGCTGGCTACAAGTTGCTGGTTGCTGGAAAAAATCCCGGCAACCATGTTGTTCTCTATATAAGGCTTTTTCCCAGCAGCTAGAAGCCAGAAGCCAGTAGCCTTTTCTCACAGCTCGCAACTCAAAGCTCGCAGCTAATTCTTATAGACTTGCACCACAAAGACATAATCCTTCCAACGTTTCACTTGCTGGATGCGGCTTGAGTTTTTGAGCATGCTATATTTAGGGAGAACCAACGGTCGGGCTAGTGTATCGAGTGATGCTTTAGAGATCGCATCCATGATTACGGTTGATTTGATAGCGAACGCTGCACCCAATGTTTCGGTTTGTATACCGCTGATGATTCCTACCAGGTCGCCACTTTCGTTGAAGAGTGGTCCACCGCTGTTACCAGGGTTTACCGGTACGGATACCTGGTATGAATTCGGGTTCTGGCTAAAGCCTGTCGAAGCACTGATCGAACCTTCACCAAACACTATATCTTCGCGCGGAAAGCCGAGTGTAAAAACATGTTCACCGAGATTCGCTTCTTCTTTTGCTATCGCATACGGCAATGAACGTGTGGTGTATGCAATGGAATCGTTCATCAGTTTCAGTACTGCTATATCATTGGCAGGATCGCGTAGCACAATGCTCACTTTCTGACGTCCGAATTTTTCATTCTCAATGAATACAGAGTCAGCTTCTTTTACAACGTGGTAGCTGGTGGCCACATAGCCGTTAGACGAAATGAGAAAACCAGAACCTGCATATTTACTCGGCACCGGCTGCTTGCCTTTGTCCATCGACTGCGCTATATCTTTCATCAGCATCTTCTGCGAATGCTTGATCTGGTCTACATTTCTGCGCAACTCTTTATAGATAGCAGTCTGCTTGGTTTCGAGCGACTGCGTCATCCACAATGTACCCAATATACTTACCATCGCTACCGAAGCTGCTACGGCTGTCATCGGCCAGTATTTTTTCCACCCGCCTGTAACCGGTGGTTGCAACACAACCTGTTTTGTTTCTTCTACTTCCAGGTGCGCACTGTCGAGCATATGTTTAAGCTCTACGCGATTGTTGTAGAACTTCATGGCATCACGCATGGTTTTATGCTGCTTAGCCTTGGCGCTAAAATCCGGATCACTTTTTAATTTATTCTCTACGGCCTCAGCTTCTTCGGCAGTAAGCTTTCCGGAAAAGTAATCGTCCAGTAATTCGTAGAGTGCCTGGTCAGCGTTCATGAAAGGTCTTCTTTATACGTTGCAAAAAATAATTTCTTCAGTCGTTGCAGACATTTATACTTCTGGTTCTTGGCGTTGTCTGCATTGGTATAGCCAAACTTGTCCCGGATCGCTTCCATCGAAAGATCATGCATATAAAAATCTTCGAGGATGCCGCGGCAAGGTTCACCAAGACTTGCCAGCGATTCGCGCATCCGGATAAACCGTTGTTCGTTGTCTTCGATGGCAACCATCTCTTCTTCAATGCCCAGAAAAGTTTCCGTCTCCTGTATATTACCATGATAACGCTTTTTCTCCGCGAGTCGTTTTAACCACAACCTGCGGCACACGGCATAGAGGTATGTTTTAATTTTGCAGGTAAGTATAAATTCCGGCTGCTGCACCTTTTCATAAAAAGCAATTACAGCCTCCTGGTAAATATCCTTAGCCTCCTCCTCCGTGCCGTTGTTGGAACGAATCAGGTTCACAATCATCGGATAATGCGTTTTGTAGAGCTCCCGGAGCGCTACCTCATTTTTCTTCTTGATCTCTGAAACGATCAGCTCGTCAAAGTAATACACGTTCAATGAAGTCGATTTTATACAAAAGTGCTGCGAAGGTAACCCAAAGAAAAATATCTTTTGTGTTGGGTGACCTTTGAAAGGTTTTGGTATGAAAGGAAATTTTTAAACCAATAAGTCATGAAAAACACATTGAAATTAGCTTTCGGCATACTTTGCCTTGTTGTTCTCGCATCTTGCGAACCTAAAAAAACTGCATCTGAGCAAGAAACTACTCCTGCTGCTGACACAACTTCAACAGAGGTTGCTGCTCCTGACACTACTCAGGTTGAAGCTCCTGCAGATACTGCTGCTACAACTCACTAGCCAATAGAAGCTGACCGTAAAAAAACGGTCAGCTTTTCTCTTTCGTATCTTCTCCAACCGGCTGCGGAGAAAATTCCTTCGCGCGTTCGTTCCATAACGCACACACCAATTTCAAAGATTCTGACGATACTCTGTTCCGGCATGCGCATGCTGCGGATACACTATTGTCCACACTGATTTTTTCTCTCTACCATTTAACAAACATCATTATGAAAAATACGTGGTATATTTTCCTGGCATCGCTATGTCTTTTCTCTGCCTGCGGAGCCAAGGTGGAAAACGCTGAACCTATGGCTGATACTGTTACAGATGAACAACTGGTTACAGCCGAAAACAAACTCACCCAAAACCAACTGGCTGCTACACCTCAGCCACAACGCGATCTATACTCAGATGGAAAAACAAAACTGATCAAAACCGTTAACTATCGCTTTGAAGTAGAGAATGTAAAACGCGCTACTGAAAATATAGAGGTCGCTATAAAAAAGTATCCAGCCTATATTTCGGCATCCAACCTGCATCTTGAAAATCCTATTCTGGAAAACAAACTCACCATTCGCGTACAGAGCGAATTCTTTTACGACTTGTTGAAAGATATAGATAAAGAAGCGCGCTTCGTAAACTTCCGTGACGTGAACACTACGGATGCATCCAAAGAATTTGTAGACCTCGAGTCACGACTTAAAACAAAACGCGAAGTGGAAGAACGCTATATGGATATACTGCGAAAAAAAGCAGGCAGTATAGAAGAACTACTGGAAGCGGAACGGCAGATCGGAGCACTTCACGAAGAAATTGAAGCTACGATCAGTCGCATGAATTATCTGAAAGAACAGATCAGCTATAGCACGATCAACCTTGAATTTTACCAGACTATATCGCAGGAAGTTGCCGCTGCCGATACAATAACGTGGAAAGATAAGTTTGGCGATGCCATGAAAACCGGCTGGGAAGGTTTGATCACCATCATTGTCGCACTGGTATATATCTGGCCTATACTTGTTGCAGCCGGATTGATTGTTATATACCTGAAATTCTTTCGCAGAAAACCGATGCCTTTTAAACAGGTATAGCACCTGGCACATATACTAAATATATAGTCAAAAAAAAACCGGCAAATATCAGCCGGTTTTTTGTTTCAGAAAACTGAATCGTTCAGAACTTAAGGTCTGCTGCTTGAACC
>CAMLLI010000734.1 GCA_946480685.1 uncultured Flammeovirgaceae bacterium
CCTTCATGGCGTTGCTGGCAGCAATAGTCGTAGCATTTCCTCTGGGTATAGTATTATACCTGTATCCTGCCTCATCCAAAGTAGTGCTATATATAGCCGGTATATTGCAGACGATACCTTCCATTGCATTGCTGGCGTTGATTATACCACTCGCAGGTATTGGTACAACACCGGCTGTGATCGCATTATTTCTATATGCCTTGCTGCCGATACTGCGCAACACGATGATTGGCTTGTTTGCAGTGGACCCTCCGTTAAAAAATGTAGCCACCGCTATGGGACTTACCCGTCTACAAAGACTTAGACTGGTAGAGATACCGTTGGCCATGCCGATGATACTCGCAGGTATTCGCACCGCAGCTGTGATCAATGTAGGTACAGCAACACTCGCAGCCTTCATCGGTGCCGGTGGACTAGGAGAATTTATAGTAACAGGTCTCGCCCTGAACAACACCACCCTGATATTGAAGGGTGCTATACCGACAGCATTCCTCGCCATTATCCTCGAACTACTCCTCGAATCAATCGAATGGCTATTAATACCCCGCCACCTCCGCCAAAAAGTACTCTGATAGTATATATTTGTATGAGACAAGCAAAATATACTCCCCTGATTTCGTACTTTTTACTTTTAGCTTCTTACTCCTTACTTCTTACTTCTTACTTCTTACTTCTTACTTCTTACTTCTATTCCCCCTCACAACTCAAAGCTCCCACCTTACAGCTCAACTAATACTCCACATACTGCTCATCCACATAACACCACGCCCAACGCTCCCCCGGCTCCGCAGATATAGCCACCGGGTGCCCGGCAGCATGCGCGTGTTTGGAAGCATGCTTATTGGGAGAAGAATCACAGCATAGCGTAACACCACACGTCTGGCACGTGCGCAGGTGCATCCAGTCATCTCCGGTTTTAACACATTCTTCGCAGATATACTCCTTCGCTTTTTTCAGCGTTTGAAGTTGTTGCAGGTGCTGGCACATTTCGTTTGGCATATAGGCAGTACGTTGTTTTAGTTTTCAGCGAGATACTGATGAACAAATTTAATAGCCATGGCACCTTCGCCTACCGCAGAGGCAACACGGTTCATGGCACCGGACCGCACATCTCCGGCAACAAAAATTCCCGGACTGCACGTTTCAAGCAGGTAAGGTTCGCGTGTCAGCTTCCATGCTTTCTTGAATGCTTCGTACTTTAACAGGTCGCGGCCGGTTTCAATAAATCCTTTCTCGTCTTTAATGATGTCCAGCGTGATCCAGTCGGTAACCGGACGCGCACCGATAAAGATAAACAGTGCCGCTGCTTTCGCACGTTCGCGTTCACCGGTTGCTATATTTTCAAGTTCAAGTTCTTCGAGCCTGTCTTCGCCATATACCTGTCGCACAACTGTCTCCGGATGCAATACTATATTTTGAGTTCCGGCAATCTGGTCGATCAGGTATTTGGACATCGTTGATGTCAGATCCTGTTTGCGTATTATGATATGGACACGATTTGCAAAATTAGCGAGGTACATGGCAGCCTGTCCTGCGGAATTACCGCCACCCACTACATATACATCCTGCGAGCGACAGGCGTGTGCTTCGGTGGTAGCGGCACCGTAATATATACCGGCACCGGTAAAACGTTCCACGTCAACAGCATCCAGCGTTCTATAGTCAACACCGGTGGTGATAATTACACTTTTGGTATTGAGTGTACTGCCATCGGCAAGCTGAATGATTTTATAGTGATCTTTCAACGATATACTGATCACTTCCAAAGGAGACAGGAACTCCACGCCAAAACGTGTTGCCTGCGACAATGCACGTCTTGACAGATCCGAACCACTGAGTCCATTGGGAAAGCCAAGGTAATTTTCAATGCGCGAACTTGTACCGGCTTGTCCACCCGGTGCACGTTTCTCAATGATCGCAGTAGCGAGTCCTTCCGAACCTCCGTATACCGCGGCTGCTAATCCGGATGGTCCTGCACCAATGATCGTAACATCGTACATCGGCTTGGATGCTTTGGACCGCATACCGGTCTTCTCACCAACTTGTCGTAGTTCGGGGTTGAGTAAAAATGATCCGTCTTCAAAAAACACAGCCGGTAAATCTTTCGCTTCAATTTTGTTCAGCGTTGCCAACTCGTGTCCAATCGGGTTCGATTCAAAATCAAGCCATTGATACGGTATAAGATTACCGGAAAGAAAATCTTTGATCTGGTGTGAGCGTGGAGAGAACTGGTAACCCACAATGCGTATACCCTGAAACTCCGGTATATGTGTGCTTTGCCATTCTTCCAGCTGATCGGTAATTACCGGGTATAATTTTTCTTCCGGCGGGTCCCACGGTTTCATCAGGTAGTAATCAAGCTGCACATCGTTGATCGCCTTGATAGCAGCTTCCGTATCCGAGTATGCCGTGAGCAAAATACGCTTTGCCTCGGGAAATATAGTTTTGGCGCGTTGCAGAAAATCAACGCCTAACATTTCAGGCATGCGTTGATCAGACAGAAATAAAGCTATAGATTCATTTTTATTTTTAAGATCAGTGAGTGATGCCAGTGCTTCGTTAGCCGAAGTCGTACTGATGATGCGATAATCTTTTCCGTATTGATTCCGCAGGTCGCGAACCACTGCGCGTAAAACCTGCAAGTCGTCATCAAGTATAAACAGGATCGGTTTTTTCATGGTAGCGCTTTGTATATATAGGTTTATTGAATGGGCATGCAAACCGTAAAGACGGTGTGCCCGGGTTTTGACTTTACAGTAACTTTTCCATTGTGCTGAAGAATGATCTGGCGTACTACTTCCAGTCCCAGGCCGGTTCCTTTTCCTACAGGTTTAGTCGTAAAGAATGAATCGAATATTTTATCCTGTATATCTTCCGGTATACCGGGCCCGTTGTCAATGATATGTACCAGTATAAAATCGCGGTCTTTCTCGGCCTTGATCTCCAGGGTTGCGTTAGGACGTCCCTCCAATGCATCCAGTGCGTTATCGATCAGGTTGGTCCACACCTGGTTCATGGCACTGATATATATACACGGTTGTGGCAGATCGTCCGGTATATTTTCAACCACCGTTACCTGGTTCTTCTTGATCTTGTGGTTAAGCATGGTTACGGTGTTGCGTATACCGGAGCGCAGTTCGGCCCGTTCACGTTCGGGCGCGCGATCCATGTGCGTATAGCTTTTTACCGATGTTACCAGCACATTGATTCTTCGCGCGGCTTCTTCAATTTCGTTCACCAGCCGTTCCGTTGTAAAAGCCTGTGCGATCCAGTTCAATACCGCAGGCC
>CAMLLI010000735.1 GCA_946480685.1 uncultured Flammeovirgaceae bacterium
GTTTCAAGTGAAGCTTCTGGAAGAAAAACCGCAGGCAGAATTCACAATTTCTGACGGTGAAGTTTTCGGTGAGACGAATGCAACACTACGGCAGCGTGAAAGCATTTTTGAAGGTTCACTGGTGTGGCCAATTCTGGAAGAGAAACGTTTTGTGTTTTATACACCTTCCTGGCTTTTCAGACGCAGTGCCCTTGACAAGATAGGGATGATCGATGAAACCTTGAGCGGAGGCTCAGAGTTCGAGTTCTTTTTGCGAATGAGTGCTGCATGCCGTGGTATATTTACCAGTGAGCGACTCGTTAGAATAAGACGACATGCAGGAAACCTGACGGCAAATCCAGCTGTGGGTATAAATCGCTTTGCAAACATGATGAAATTTGTGACACGTTTGCACGACACAAATCACTTGACTGCGCATCAATACAGGTCGGTCATGAGCAACTATCATTATAAAATAGCATTGTTCTATAGCGGCTGTAAAGACTATAAACGGAGCACCTCTAATTTTTTAAGTTGCATTAAATTTACGCCCCTTTACTGGAAAGCCTGGGTCCGACTAGTATCGACAGCTTTCAGGCCCTATATTTAGGGGATGCTTCAAGGAAAAAGTATCCTACTCATCGCGCCTTATTATCATGGCTACCAGCATGTTTTGAAGCGTGCATTGGAAAGCCTGGGTGCTTCGGTGGTGTTGCTCGAGAACAAAGCTTTTAAGTACGATCCGCTGAACAGAGGCACCCAGTGGTTTGAAGCTTGGTTTTGCAAAAAGCGTAGGTATATACATAGCCAGATTTATCCTATCACCAATAAGAAGTTTGACGCCTGTTTGCTTATAAACTTGTTCTCTTTTCATCCCACGATCATTGAAAATCTAAGAAAAGCGAATCCGTCCATCAAATGCATCTTATATATATGGGATAACATACGGGGCTATCAGTGGCAATCATTCTTTAAGTATTTTGATGATATCGTTACGTTTGATCCGGTAGAGGCAAAAGAACATGCTATAAGGTATCTTCCGAATTTTTATCCAAGTATTTCTGCGCAAATTGAAAAGAACAAATTCGATCTTCACTTTGTAGGCTCGCTTCAGGCACACCGATTAATAGTCCTGGAGCGCATGGAAGCTATATATAGGAATGAAAGGAAAAACTTTTTCTTTTATCTGTACGTTCCGCCAATCTATAACCGCTTCAGAAATAACCGGCTCGTTTATACCATGACCAACCTGTTCCCAAATAAATTTAAAGGCTATAAACGCCAGTATAACATTCAGAAAGGACGTATAGAACACACGTTGATCCATCGTGATCCAATGGATCTTGACGCAACTATACAAACTATGGCTCAATCATACTGTGTTATCGATCTTCCTTATCCATTTCAAACAGGAAGTACACATCGTGTTGTGCAGGCTCTCGCACTTGGCAAAAAAGTGTTGACTACAAATCAGTCGGTTATATACGATTCATTTTACCACCCCGATTGGATAAAGGTTATTACAGAATCAGTTCGTGAGATAGATTGGAACTGGGTATATAGTAAACATAATCATCCTCCTGATCTAAGCTCGCTCCGAGTTGACAACTGGCTGTTACAAGTGTTTTCTTCCCTCCGCTAGGTCACGTATATATTTGCAGTTTGCTGAACAGTCCATTGGATATCATGTTGATGTGTCCAGTCGCGAGCTAATATTTTTGTTTCATCTATATAATCTTTGTCCGATAATTTTTCAATCACAACGCTTGCCAGCCCTTCGTAGTCTTTAACGGCTACCGTTGAACAGCATTGTGGCAGATCAAACATCAGCCCCACGGCAGTTCCAAATACGAGCAAACCGACATTCATTGCTTCTGTCACTACTTCGCATTGTCCTTCTGAAAGTGATGTGTGAAGAAGTACATCTGCACGATGATAAAATTCCGGTAATTTTTCATAAGCCACCGGCTTTACAAGCGTTATATGGTCTTGTAGTTTAAGTGCCTCTGCCAAATCACGAATTTGCTTTTCCGAAGTACCGGTTCCGATGATCGTAAGATGAGCATTGATATTTTTTCGGATAATATCAAAAGCACGCAAGAGCGTGACCTGATCTTTTACCGGATGAAAATTACCTATGTGGAGGAACTGTACGGGATCTTGAAGTGGCTTATCGCGATACGTAAAGAGTTGTGTATTTATACCCCATGGAATTACAAGCGGATGCGATTTGAGTCCATACCGTTTCAGATTTTCAGTGAGATACTGCGTGAGTACTGTTGGTGTTGTTGCGTGATCCAATGTCCAGATAACAAGCTTGCGTGAAAGGCGACTTCTTAACTGCCCGTAGTTAATCTCTGGTAAAGCTATAGCGTCACCACCGAGTACGCTTACTATGCTTTTTACCTTGAATATTTTACCCAGCAGTACTGCCAGGAATCCCGAAGGTAAAATCCAAAAGCCATGGATAGCCTCAAACTTTTTAACAAAATGTTCTTTCTTGAAAAGACGGTACAATAGAAAGCTTTTCAGAAAATTATTACGCAATGGTATACTGACGAGTTTGAATCCTTCCGGGATATAGTCTTCGTTTACTTTGAATAACGAGAATACAACAATATCAAATTGCTTGGCAAGCTCTTTTACTTGCCTTTCTAACACGGGTACACCCATATTATTCGGACCGGTTCCTATACCACCGGGTATTATAATGGCTATTCGTTTTTTTGATACACTCATGTGAGTTGATTAATAACCGAAAGCATTTTACTCGCTATAGCATCAAAGGAAAGATGCCGTTGATATTGCGCGATAACTCGCTTTTGTTCTTCTTCAATTTTGATCTGTGCACTTTTTAGCAACGCATCTTTCAGCGCGTCAGCATCACCAGCTTCAAAAAGAAAACCGACTTCTGCATGATTGGTCATCATACGAAAAGAGGGAATGTTAGATAATATAGGGATACATCCACACGACATCGCTTCGCATACTGCAGTGCCACTTCCTTCATAGTGTGAAGTAGAGATAACAAACGCGGCCTGGTTATACCATTGTAATAGCTCTGCGTGATTTACATCCTCTATGAGTGTAATCCTAGGGGTAGCGCCCCCATCGTCAAGTAACTGCTTTGTTTCACGGAGAAGCATATCGCCTCTGAAAATCAGGAACAGCCTTGCATTCGGATTTGTCGCTATAAATTGCTGAAAGGCTTTTATCAGTGTAAAGGGATCTTTGTTGGCGTCAAGCCGGCCAACCCATATATAGGTGTGGGTATATTCGGGTGTTGCTTTTTGTATTTCTTTT
>CAMLLI010000736.1 GCA_946480685.1 uncultured Flammeovirgaceae bacterium
ATACTCACGAAGTTCAACGAGCATCGTGTAAACTATAGCGACCAGATTGAGACATTTGAGCGCTACCGGAATATCATTTACGGTGCAGACCCGGATAAGAAGTATAAGAAGTTTGCGTTGATGAAGGGTAACAGCAATTATCACAATATACCGCTGGCGATCACATCGATCTTCCTGAGTTCGGAAGCTACCATCAAAGCCGAGTTCGTAAAGGAATGTATTGCTAACTCCATCAGTACAAAGCATACCAACATCGAACTGAAAACGGTGGAGCGGCAGTTGCGCCAGTTTACAGAACGTTACCAGGATATTGAGACATTCTTCCGGAAAGAAAATTCGCAGCGTGGTGATCTTATCAAAGACAACTTCTCACAAATAAGAAACCTCAAGAATAAACAACGTTCACTGGCAGCAGAGTTAGGCGGTGCCTTGAAATATGCCACTGAGCAGAAAGAACTGTTAGGACAACAGGCTGCTGAGAAGCGTGAAGAAATGGACATCATTGAGAAAGAGTTCAGGGAAAAAGAAGTTGCGCAGCAGGAGAAGAACAAAGAGATCAACCAGGATATAGGAGCGTTGAAGTCACGCTTACGTGAAGCGGATAAAAAACAAAAGGAGTACGAGAACCAGGGTATAGCGGAACTGCTTAAGAAAGCAGAAGAGAAACCACAGCTTGTATTACAATTACAGGCGCGTGAAACTGAGTACGCTACACTTACGGCAGGCTTCAGCGATGTAGAGCAGCAGTTCAAAACATTGTTCGATGCATTGGAGAATGAACGCAGGGAATTCGAGAACGTATTAAGTTCACAAGGACTGCAGCTTGATAAAAAATTCCAGGAAGAAAAAAATAATCTGAAAGATATATTCCGCAAGGAGGAAGCCGAGCGCAAGGAACGTCACGCTGCGGAAGCAGATCGTTACAAGCAGCAGCTCAACCAGAAGGAACTCGAAAAGAAAGACGCTGATTTCCGCGAGAAAGATATACGCAAGAAAAAATACATCGAGAAGGAAATTGCTTTACTCAAAGGTCACCTCGAAGATATAGCACGTCACAAGGTAGAACGAAGCTCGGCCCTCACCGTAAAGATGAACACCATTGATCTGTTAAAGAAAGAAGGTGACCACATTCGTGAACGCAACAAACTTACTTCGGAGCAATATATAGCAAAGAACAAGGACGAGGTTGTAGCGCTTGAGGAGAAGATTAAAGTTATCAATGAGAAACTTTCCGTGCATCAGAACGCATTCTTCGGCTTTCTGCAAGATAACTACCCGGACTGGTATAGCACGATCGGTAAAGTTTGTAACGAAGAGATACTCTTTAACCAGGAGTTGAATCCCCAGGTATTGAAGAATGGTCTGGAGTCATTATACGGTATACAACTCGATCTGTCCAATGTAAAAGTATATTCCAAAACACTGGAAGAATACGAACAGGAGAAAAGTATATACCAGGAAAAGATAGCCGAGCTGAACCAGGCATTTCTTGACTTCCGCGAAGAACAGACGCGCGAAGAGCAGACACGCCTGGCATCCATCGGTAAAAAGACTGCACAGTTCAAAAACGAAATTGCACAGCTCGAATATGAAGCCGGACAAGATGAGCTGAAAGAGAAGCAATATACACTCGATCTGCACGAATGGGAGAGTAAAGGTGAAGCACAGCGCGAGAAAGATTTACTTGAAGTATACGCTGTTCAGGAATCGATCAAAAAAGAATCCGCTGCTATAAAGCAGACTATATCCGAGATGGAGGCTGTGTTAACAAAAGACCTCGCATCGCTTCAGCAGGATTTTAACAATCGTCTGGCGAAAGCCACCAAGGCGATGGAGACCGAAGCCGAAAAACTGAAAGAGCTACGGGAAGAAAAGCAGAACGACTATAGCGAGCGAAAGGCCAACCTGCAAAAAGAGAAATCGAAAGTGCTGAAGACAAAAGGTATTGACGACTCGCGCATAAAAAAACTGAAAGCTGAGATTGACGATACAAAAGAAGCACTCAATGCTTTAGAGAAACACGCCGAATTGCTGAACGATTATCGGAAAGATAAACGTGAGTTGTTTGATAAGATCGAAGAATTCAAACGCGAACGCGAGAAGTTTGAAGACAAGATAAGACAGTCGGACAAAGAATTTCTCAATGAGAAGCAGGCTTACGCGCGCAAACGCACACAACTGGAAGAAGATGGTCGCGCGTTGAATGAAGCCTTGAAGAAATATACCGATGGCCTCGAACATTTCGAACGTCACTTCCGCGAACGCGCCTTGTTCGACCGACTGCGTCACATCATTGAACCCGCCCCGGCAGAACACTCGGAAGCAGGCATCATTGGTCTTTGTTCACAGTTGCTGGCGAACGATACCGAGTATCACAACCAGTTTGAAAAATTCAGAAACAACGTAACCGAATTTGCAGGAAGGTTCCGTCCCGACAATCACCTTAACTTCAAGATCAATCCGCAGGCAGGTGAAGGTGAATATGAACGCTTCGCAGCATACCTGCAGGATTTCTATAACGAGAACAAGATACAGACCTCTATAGCAGAAGTAGCGAAGAGTCACGGCATGCTCATCGATGCTATATCCAGCAAGATGAAAGCATTGATCGAACACAAAGGTCGCATCCAGAAAATGATTACGAAGATGGAGGCTGATTTTGGAAGAGCTTCCTTCGAGAGTTCGAAACTGATTGAGTATATAAAACTGAAATCAGAAGACAGCGAAAATAAAGTACTGCGCAAGCTGCAGAAGATAGCTGAGTTCCGCGAACAGAATCCATTCCTGTATGGCGAAGCCAACCTCTTTAACCAGGCGAACAAAGCCAAGGCAGAAATTGACAAACGCTCCGTTGAATTGCTGAACGATCTTCAGAAAACCATCAGCGAAGAGAAACACGAAGAGATACGCGTGCAGGATTTGTTCGAGTTACGCTTCCGCATCAAGGAAGGTAAAAATGATACCGGGTGGATCGAGAAGATCGACAAGGTAGGTTCTACCGGTACCGATATGCTTGTAAAGGCTGTTATATATATCACGTTGCTGAACGTATTCATTAAAGAATCTACCGAAAAGACTGCGCGGAATTTCTACGTGCATTGTATCATCGATGAAGTAGGACAGATCTCGGCATCGTACCTGAAGGAGCTCATCAACTTTGCAGAAGAACGAAACATCTGTCTCGTAAATGGTCTGCCGAACGAAAGCAAACTCGAAACACACTATAACTATACTTATAAATTCAGAAAAGATCAGCACGGTTTTGTGAAGGTAGTACCGCT
>CAMLLI010000737.1 GCA_946480685.1 uncultured Flammeovirgaceae bacterium
CCCGCGCCGACAGACTTCGCCGGCGTTGCCGGCTCCGATGGTACTGTAACGCTCGGTACAGCCGATGCCGGTGCGCGCATTACGCTCACCGAAGTAAATGATATTGATATTGATAATATAAACTGGGTATTCCGCCAGTTGGGAACTATATATCACGAGTTTGCCCACATCGTACACCAGCGATATAATTTGCCGCCTAACTTCAAGGAGATATCACCCCAGGGCTACACGTCAGCCGGGTCGTGGTATAATCTTACAGATGAAGAAGCTTTACAACGCGGATTCGTATCTCCGTACGCCACCAGTTCCTTCAACGAAGACTTTGCTGAAACGGTAGCACACCTGCTATACTACCCGGAGTTCTACGAGCGGTATTACAATGACGAAACCAACTGCGACACGGCCGACTGCCTCGCCCGTAATGCGGGCCGCGCGCTTATCCGCAGAAAATACAACGCCATTATCGCACACTACAAGCAGTATACCGGTGTTGATTTATTAAGTGTACGCGACATCATTCAAGCGAAATTCTGACGATGAAAAAAGGTTTATACTATATAGCTGTACTCATCCTGGTATTAACATCCTGCAAGGATGACGATATTAATGTATTTGATAAATCTGCCGATGAACGTGCAGCTGAAGCCATCGCTGCGCTCAAAGCGGATCTTACCGCACCTGCCAACGGGTGGCGTGTAAAGTACAGACCGGAAGCCGGGTCGGGTTCGTTTTATGTACTCATGAAATTTACCGATGACAACAAAGTAAATATCAGAACCGATCTCGGCTCCAATGACGGCGAGTTCTACAATCAAACCATCACATACCGTATCGATAACTCTTTAGGACTGGAGTTGATCATTCAGAATTACTCGTTCTTCAGTTTTCTGTTTGAACAGGACCAGGCTACGTTTGGCGCTGAGTTTGAATTTAACTATGTAAACAAGACGCCCGATGGCGCACTGGTGTTCAGCAGTAAATCAGATCTCTCGGCACCTACTACTATTTTATTCGAAGCAGCACAGGCATCGGATGTAAATTTACTGGGCACCGAATTGTCGAGTAACCTGAACGACATGAGTGACGACCTCGACATATTCAGTTCTTCCTTTAAACTTACTTTTGATACGCGTGACCTGATTTTGTTCCTCGCACTGGATGAAGCGAAACGCACGGTCGATATAGGATCAGCCGCGAAGAAATCAAATACGGCAACGGTCCAGGCAATCGACTTTACGACAGGCTATACCGTTAGAGGCGACTCGCTCGTTTTTGATACACGTTTAGCCGGGACGTTTGCTGGCGTAAGTATATCCCTGAAAAGTATTTTACTGAACTCATTTGAAGATGCCTCCATCGACATCTGTACTGACCCGATTGAGACACACACCTATACCGGTGTTACCAATGCGAACCTGCCGGTGGTATTGGAGACAACCCTTCAGAATGCAACGGGTAAACTCTTCGCTGCAAATTCCAATTTCTATTATAGTCCGCTGAATTTCATTATTGATAACGGCTCCTCTGCTGCGAGCGCCATCGAGCAGGATCTTCCGGGTGCTGTTGAAATGGATTTATTTTACAACGCACAACTGAACGATGGAACAAGGCTATACGGCATAGGCTTCACCATCATCAACAGCGACAACACGCAAACCTTCGTCTATCGTAAATTCAATCCTGTCCTTAACGACAATAATATAGTTTTCAACTTTGAGCCCGGCATTTTTACACTGGGCAACCCGGTAACAGAAGTTGAAATGGAGAATATAAATATATACCTCGATAAACTCACCGAAGGCGATAACACTTACGTATTCGAATTATTTACAGACCGGTATGAGTTCAACAACCCTTGCACCGGCTGGAGCTTTGTGTTCATCAATGCAAATTAGGATATACATGCAAAAATAAAATGGTCTGCATTCTTCGCGAATGCAGACCATTTTATTTTCGGCTAGAAATTATATCTCCTATCTGCTTAAGCCTGTCTTTGCGGGCAATTCGAGTCGGCGTAGCGATTTAAAAAACGCGGCAGGTATTTTTATTTTCTGTTGTTTTCCAACACGACTTCCTTCGGCTGGCTCCTCAATCGCAGATATATCTTTAAAATTAATGCCGTCCTTCACCATAGTCTGAACAATTTTGGGAGCGATCTCAGACTCGTCATATTTGTTAATATTGGCAGTGGTGTAAGTACCTTGAAACGTGAGGTAATCTTCTTCTTCATCATAAGAATAAGTTTCTCCATTCAGTGTACCAAACATTATTGCTACAAAGTCTACGTCATCAGATTCGCCACTATAGTAAGTGTAGCTAAGGCCATAAGTTCCATCAGGGAAGCCCGCAGGTATATATAAACCCTCGTACGGCAATTCCTGTTCCCCTGTAGCATTGTTGTAATCAGACCTGTTGACCACTTGGCCATCTTGCCAAACAAATAAATCCATATCAACAGTATTTACATCAGCTGCTTCAGAACTTCCGTCAACAGTCCACTGCAATAGAAAGACAGGGTCGTCTTCCACCACAGTTAACGTATAGCTGGTATTTTGCGTAGCCAATTGTACTGGGCCAGATACTACCGATTGAAGTTCGAGTTCAACGGTTTCTTTAAGGCCGTCCGTCTCGTCATACTCGAAAGAAAAATCTTCAAAAAGCCTTACGATAATTGTGGCTTCTTTTACACCTTTCTCTACAGTAAACTGGTCGTCATCCAAGTCAGATATACCATCACCTGCAACCAACGTATAGTCATTGACCGCGTTGCCTGATGGATTATTTAGAACGGCCGATCCACTAACATCATATTTGATTACGGCAACATCGGCAGTCTCTTTGTCAAAAACTATTTTAACCTCAATATCGCGTCCCTCTCCCAGAGAGGTCAGGTCAGGGTGAATTGAGCTTTCGGTTCCATCCGACTCTGTCGCTTCATCTTCGGTAACTTCGAACGAGATTCCCGCTTTCGGAGCCTCATCATCGTCACCACCGCACGAGGATAAAAAAGGAAGACCCGCCAATACCAGAAGTCCCCATGATAAAAGTTTTTTCATACGCTTTGCTTTTTTTAGTAGGTACATCTATAAATATAACTATTGTACCGCAAAATAAAAAAGCAGCCTGACCCTATTTACATCAAATAATGACCGTCTTTGGAAAAAGATATGCCTATAGCGTTTGGTTAACAAAAGCGGGAATATAGCGACAGCACTTCTACATGAGTATAGCCTTAATTTTTACATACTGATACTATATGATCTACTCTATC
>CAMLLI010000738.1 GCA_946480685.1 uncultured Flammeovirgaceae bacterium
GCTTTCATACCGGAAGCACAGACTTTATTTACCAGTGTGCATGGAATTTCAAAACCTAAACCTGCACCGGCTGCAATTTGCGTAGCCGGAGCTTGTCCTAAACCGGCAGCGATCACGTTGCCTATATATACTTCCTGTATCAGTTTAGGATCGATCCCTGCTTTTTCAACAGCGCCTTTTACGGCAATGGATCCCAACGCAATAGCGCTTAACGATGACAAGCTCCCTCCGAAACTTCCGATCGGAGTACGCACTGCCGAAATGATATATACTTCTTTCATGGGTTAATGAGTTAATTAAGTCTGTGGTTGTAGTCTGTAGCGGATATATAGTATAAGATGTAATTGAAAACAACGTACTGATTTATATATAGTCATGGCAGGCTATTCTGCCATGACCATATCTGGAATTTACCAGTCTGGTTTCCCTTTGTCTTTCGGTTTGGAAGCCTTGCGTTTGTTCTGTTGCAGGTATTGGATCTCCTGGTTCTTCATGGCTTCGAGGATCATGCGTGCTTTTTGTTCGCTGATCTTCATCTGTTCTAATTTTTCAGAGAGCTCAGGGTTAGGCTTCTTCTTCTCCTGATCTTGTTTTTGTTCAGGGTTCTGTTGCTCCTTTTGTTGCTGATCTTTCTTTTCCTGCTCTTTCTGTTGTTGTTCCTTTTGCTGTTGCTCTTTTTGTTGCTGCTCCTTTTGCTGTTGTTCTTTCTGCTGCTGCTCTTTGCTCTTCTGATCTTTATTTTGCTGATCTTTCTTTTCCTGCTCTTTTTGTTGTTGATCTTTCTGCTGCTGATCCTTGTTTTGCTGATCTTTATTCTGCTGCTGATCTTTCTTGTCTTTCTGCTGTTGATCTTTCTTCTGCTGCTCTTCTTCTTTTTTCTTCTTCTCGTCTAATTTCTTTTTCAGCAGTTCATAGTTATAGCGCGCATCCATGTTATCCGGATCTGCTTTTATAGCCTGCTTGAAATTGTTGAGCGCTTCTTCATTCTTTTGTTTGCGATAATTCATGATGCCCAACTGCTGCTGTGCTTTTGAGCGCACAACGTTTATTTTACTGCCTGCAAGTGATTCGTAGTTCGTCAATGCATTGGCAGTATCGTTCATCATGAAGTAAGCATTGGCCAGGTTTAGCTTCAATTCATCCTCCAGTACCTTCATAGAGTCGATGAGGTAATGATATTTTTGTACCGCTGTTTTATAGTCACCGGAAGTATAGGCTTCACGCGCTTCCGACTTTGCACGGTTGATCTTGCCAATCCGGAACGGGTCGGTAACAAAAGCAACTACAAACAAGGAAACCAATATATACTTCATGTCTGCCTGGTTTAAACGTTAACGCTATATTCGTAAGGTTGGTATGTTGATGAGCACATCGAGCAACAACAATAGTGCTGCCGCTGCCAGAAAGTAAAAGTACTTGTTGGCTGTAACATCTACATACCGCGCATCCCGCAGCTCTCCTTCAATCTTGTCGATTGTATTAATTAAGCGGGAAACATCGTTTTTAGTTTCATTGATCTCAAAATACTGACCATCTGTCTTACCGGCCAGCGTGCGAAGTGATTTTGAGTTGAGTCGTGTCAACACCGGTCTGCCGTTCTTATCCGTTTTCAATCCGCGACCGGCATATATATTTCCACCCGACTCGGTGCCAACCCCTAATGTAAACAGTTTGATATCTTTATTCTCCACTTCGCGAGCCACCTCTTCGGTGTCTTCACCAAAATCTTCACCATCGCTGATGAGTATAATTACTTTTGATTTGGATTGTGTGGGTGGACCTGTCTTTTCATCTTCTTCAAGTTTCTTCAACGCCATGCGCAGGGGAGGACCGAAGTCAGTGCCGGAACTTGGTACAAGCGAAGAGTTCATCGTTTCAATGAACAGGTTCAATGCATTCTGATCGTACGTCAACGGGCATTGCATAAATGCTTCGGAGCCGAATATAATGATACCGATGCGATCCGAGTTGAATGAAGCTACAAGGCGCTTCATTTCAAATTTGATCTTCTCCAGTCGCGTAGGTTGAATGTCGAAAGCATCCATGGATTTAGACAGGTCGATGCAGATCATAATATCTTTACCAACCGACTTCACTTCCTTCTTGGAACCACCAAACGAAGGTCCAAGCAAAGCGATCATGAACAACGCAAAGTATAAAGTGCGAAGTCCGAGTTTAATAAATATAGTATAGTAAGGCGTGTTTAACCCTCTTCCAATCTTGACTACCCGTACAATATAGGCAGCATACAATATCGCGAACAGCGCGATAAAGATGATTTCCGTTAATCCAAAGTCACGATACCAAAGCACGTTTTAAGCAATTTACAATCAGCAAGTAACAATTCCTGACGTGTTTATGCAAGTCATTTTTGGGTGAGTAGCGATGAGCTTTCCGGAAATACGCTGATCTCTGATTTTCGGGTTTGAAGTAGCGTATTTTCTGTTCTTTTATTTGGAACGAGCCGGTTCTATGTAAAAATACGGATGCCTCCCTGCGGATTTTTCGAGAGCCTGGAAAATAACACTGCTAGCTACTTTTGCATAACAACATACACCTTTATGCGGAAGATCTGGGTTATTGTATTGTGGCAATTTTTGCCTCACTTGGTTCTCTCTCAAACAGGACCGGCAGGCGTAGGCCTTCGTGATGGTTCTTCATCACTGGAACTTTGGATGGATATAGATAAAGGTATTACGACCACAAACAATTCAGGTGTGGGAGGAAGTACTACCGATGTTACGAACTGGACGGATCAATCCGGTAACAATCTGAGTATGACGGGTGCCGGTACGCAGGTTCCGGAATATATCTCCGGTTTTGTGAACGGACATGGTGCCATGCAATTTGCTCCATCGAATTTTGAACGACTGAATTTAAACAACACCATAGCATCAATCGGTGCTACGGATAATCGCACATTTCTGTATGTATTTAAATTCACGGGTAACCTGAATAACTGTGAGATCATGGGTACTGAAACTGGTAAGTCTGTTGACTATGGAACCTTTTCAATAACCAACGACCGGTTACGTCTGCGCAACCTGACCAGCAATGCTTACTCTCCCATAAACTCGGTTACACAGGATGCCTGGCATGTCGGCACACTTCGGAAAAACGGAACTGCGGTAAATGCGTGGAATGATAATACGAGTATAATCAATACAACGGGTGATCACCTGGACTGGGCTGTTAGCAACAGCTTTGATCTGGGTGCTGCTAATTTCAGCGGAAGAAGTTTTCAGGGAGAGATTACTGAACTCATTATT
>CAMLLI010000739.1 GCA_946480685.1 uncultured Flammeovirgaceae bacterium
CCTATAAGAAGAAAAAGGAAGATATACTGGTAAAGATTGTCGTGACCAATTAAACAAGTGTCGGGTTACGACACCAGTGCCGTAACCCGTTCTATATACTTCGCTATATATAGTAAGGATGTTGTTTACTTATATAGCTTTGATCACTTTGAAGGGGAACATCAGCACAGCGCCAATGAGTTTAAATACAATCTCGAGACTGAATCCCAGAATTCTGAATGGCAACAGCAAGAGCCACACGATGGGTAATATGAATATCATAACCAGAGCCAGTGGCCAGCACAACACAAATAAGATACACCAGAGCAGGATTGCCAATATTGTCTTCATACATGAATGTTTTGGTTGAGTATCTAATCAAACCGTTTACCAGTTTTATATAGTTTGATTTTCGGGGAATTTCTAAGGACAGCAGCACGCTCGTATACACTTGCGTACAGTGGGGTGAACGATTGTGTACAGAGTCGTTAATAAATCCATTACCCAAAGGTCACGAAGGAGGAAGTTATATACACCTTTATCCATTTATTTTAAGAACAACTCCATAGTTTTCCTGTTTGTATTGATGATAAAGCTTCCTCTGGAATGTATATCTGGTAAGCAATCATTTAACCTATGACCATCGGCATATTTTCGGAGAGAATATTTACCGAAGGTCAGAACCAATGTATATTCTTCCTGGCCATCGCGTCCGACAAAGGCACGAGCGACAATTTGTTTACTATCATCTACATGCTTTTTGGACAACTCATTATCAACGAAAGGTGCCAAAACTCCGTCACACCAAAAGCCTTTAACACTATCATCATCCATACTTTCAAATACATCACATAAATAGTATTCGAGATCCTCGCAAAATTGTTGGTTGAAAGACTCCTGGTTCATGTATTCCTCGCTACTTAATTAATTTTGACGCGATCCACCACTTAATGTGTCGTTTTTATACCCGCCCGATACGGAAAGATAGCTGCATCTTTGTATCGATAAATGTAAGTATGTATTAGCAACCTATAAATATCAACAACATGAAAAACCTCGAGTACAACATTCAAATTGCTGCCGGCAAACAAAAGGTATGGGATGTTATGTTGGCGCCAGATACGTACCGTCAATGGACCGATGTAAGCTGGCCGGGCTCTCGCTACGAAGGATCGTGGGAAAAGAACAAAGACCTCCGATTTGTATCCGGTGAGCAAGGTGGCGGAGGTACGCTTGCTACACTCACGGAATGCAGACCTCATGACTACCTTCTCGCGAAGCATGTCGCTATTATCAATGCCGATGGATCGGAAGATCGCACCAGCGATGCCGCTAAAGGTTGGGTAGGCACAACCGAGAGCTATACCTTTGAGGAACGGAATGGTAAAACAAATCTGAAAGTAGAAATAAAGACTGCCCCCGAATGGGCTGACATGTTTGATGATGGCTGGCCTAAAGCGCTGGAAAAACTAAAAGAGCTCTGCGAACAGTAGTCAATATGCCCCGGTTGCTATATATGTCACCGGGGCTTTTTTTTCTCGGCCTTATTCAAAATCGTAAACAACTGTCTTTACACCTTTGCTTGTCAGAGCCTCGTTTATCAGTGGTTCGATTTGATCCCAGCTGCCACCGGCAAGACCGCAACCTATACGCGGCATGTGTACGGTGGCGCCAATTTGTTTTGCATATATACCTACCTTCATCAGAGCATCTTTTATAGCAGCATATCGCACCGGCGGATTTCCATCTTTATCTTTTTTGACATCACGCTGGCCGATCATGTTTGCCACCCATATAGCAGCTTCAACTTGTACAAACTGCACTTCGCCAAGTGAAAAATTTTCACCCGATGTTGCCCAGGCTCTATATTCATTTTCAGGTGTCTTCCATCGCTGTGAAATCGCCAGCACAAAACCCCGGCCCCATCCGCCTACATCATTGCACACGTGCGCTATAATTTTGTTGCCATCGCCTATAGGAGCCGTTGCATCTCCTTTTGTATATTGAATTTCCATGCTAAATATATAACTGTAAGAAATTAAAAAATTCCGAATTAGGAGCTGACTAAAACTTACTATTTCAATACAATGTCTACGCCCTTTCGCAACGTGTTATGAATCTCCGCAACGCGGTCGGTATACGCAATCAGTTCATCAATAACTTCGCGCGGTGCATCGGCAGCTACATCAACCTTGTACTGGAAGCCGGAACCGGGTTCACCTTCACGGCCAAATGTTGCGGTACACACTACAGTTACCTCGGTAACAGATATACCACGCTTGTTTGCTTCGCGGTAAAGATCATTGCAAAAGCAGGTTGCCAAAGCCAGCAGCAACAGTTCGCCTCCGTTTACCGATGATCCATACCCGGAAGATTTCGGGGCGATGGCTATGTGTTGAGCCGTTCCGTTAGTACTAACGATAACCTTATGCTCATTTAATTTACTTGAAACCGTAGCAGAGAGCTCCATACAGATTGGGGTTTTTAATCAAGTTACTAAAATAACCAATTGCAACTCAAGCACTTTGCTAATTGCGATGAGTGCTGCACGCGCTACCACTATACATAGCATTATTCATCGCGCCACTGCCGACACAACGGTGTGGCCATGGCACGCCTGGTAAAACCGGTAATCTATCGCTCAAAAATGGGAGTTTACCGTATTGACGTATCTCCATTTTAATGAAGCGAAGCTAAATTGAATACATCCAACTCGGCAGGTATTAATATATAGTATGCATATACTATGGAAATAGATTCCATTATTCTACAAAGTAACATACAGATTGAGTAACGAACGAGCATTCGGATCGCAGCAACCCTTATTTAGTTGCATTTTTCAGGCTGCCTATGGTGGCATACTTTTTTTAGACTATAGCCGACTATATATGAAGGGCACAAACAGGCACCGTATATAGTATAATCATTTTTTATGTCCGCTGAACGACTCATTCATACGAACACTACTAACAGCACTTCAGAAGCAAAACTGAAACGCCTGTTAATAAACATAACCAATCAACATTTGTCGGTTAATCTCTTAAATAGAATAACGGCATGTGATTCGGCAACTCATATTCGTGTTTAGGTAACGGTTAAGAAATATTTTCGAGGGAAAGTTGAATTATTGGAAGATCGTATTGAATTACGGTTTTCACAGAATTACTACGCTTTCCCACTGCTGGTTGTCAACCTATGGTTTCGTACTGCAGGCTGACTGATCATCTCATATCGACATTACTGGCTTGTCACCAGTTTGTATATAGTTTGCTTTAATAAATACCTCCCC
>CAMLLI010000740.1 GCA_946480685.1 uncultured Flammeovirgaceae bacterium
GCATCAGCAGAATTACGATGGCGGTGTTAGACCGAAAAAATTAGGACAAGGATTTAGATATAGTGTAGAATGAATAAAGTTACTTCAGTTTCCGCTTCTGTTACACATGAAACTGAATACATTGCTTACCTGATTAACCATGCCGTGGAAAATCAATTTTCCATTGCTGTATGGCGACTTCCCAACGATTCACGAAAACATCTGATCATCTCGCGCAGCCCGCAGTTACTGAAACGAAACGCGGCCCTCGAGGAACTCGAACAGGGATTTATATTCGCACCGTTCGATCGGAACAGCGACTCGGTATATTTACCCGCAGACTATAAATTTACGTTCACGGATGGTGCCTTGCGTGCGCCTGAAGAACCCATCGAGACAACTTCCTATACCTGGCTCGAAGAACAACTTCGTTCTGCTATAGCATTCAAGACGGCAAAATTCTATACCGCGAAGAAAACAGAAACTTCTGCTGCTGTTACCTCCTATACCGAACTGGTACAACTCGGTGTACAGCAAATTGAAAAAGGAACATTTGAGAAAGTGGTGCCTTCGCGCACCAAGATGATCGATCTTCCGTTAGGTTTTGATATTGTACAGTCGTTTCAGAATTTGTGTGATGCTTACCCGAACGCGCTCATCTCGTTTGTGAGTTCACCCGAAACCGGAAGCTGGCTGGGCGCAACGCCCGAGGTACTGGTGAGCGTAGAAGACAAAACTACATTTCGCACCGTAGCCTTGGCGGGCACACAACCGTATCACACCGGTGTTAATTTAAGATCGGTAGCCTGGACACAAAAAGAAATTGAAGAGCAGGCATTGGTAGAACGCTATGTGATCAGCTGCTTCAAAAAAATTCGTGTGCGTGAATATGATGAGCATGGTCCAAAGACCGTAGTAGCCGGAAACCTGATGCACCTGAAGTCAGACTTTACCGTTGATATGAAGGCCATCAACTTTCCGCAGCTGGGCTCTGTAATGCTTCAGTTGTTACATCCTACTTCTGCCGTATGTGGCATGCCGCTCGAACCCGCGCTGGAATTTCTTCAGCAACACGAAGGGTATAACCGCCAGTTCTATGCGGGCTTTCTCGGACCAGTACATGTAAACAACAACATCAACATCTTTGTGAACCTGCGCTGTATGCAGCTGCTCGACAGTAAAGCTATACTATATGCCGGTGCCGGTGTTACCATCGACTCTATACCCGAGAACGAATGGAATGAAACCGAGATCAAGTTCAATACACTGCTAAACGTTATCAGCAAAGCGTAACGGTTCCAGTAACCCGATGTCACTTCTTCCCTATCCGGTATATACTCCTGATTTTTTCTGCATAGCAGTTCGAATGCTTATCCCCGTGATAACAATTTCGCACTGAAATTTGTATTCCGACTTTCTGCTTACGATATTCAGTAAGCAACCATACCACCCGCCCTTATGGAAAAAGTTGTTTATACACCTGTATTGAAAGAGCACCTGGTCCATTTGAATGCAGCGATCCACGAGCTCACGCGCGAAGACACCGACAAATCGGTGGAGCAATTTCTGGCAGAACTAAGCTTTGTTCAATACCTGATTGATGAGATCAAGACCGAGAGTAATTTATTCTGACTACATCACAGGTAACTGAGCCACCACTGCTCGCGGTGATTGATCTTATAGGTATCGTACCACTTGCAAATCGGGTATAGCAGCAGCACTACTCCGATCCATACCAGGTATGTAACCCCCAGACTAAAACCATATCCTCTCAACGCAGGCGAGTCTGTAACCCAGGTATTGAACACCATATCGCTCAGGGTATAACCGGTAGCCAGTGCTGCGAACACCGCGAGTATATGTATAACGTACAGATGCAATATATAGTAGAACATCGGCACCCGGCCGAGGGAAATAAACGCCTGCGCAAATTTACCGGTATATTTCTCGGCTACAGCCAGAAAGACAAGAGAAGGTCCGAGGGTTACCAGCACATATAGCAACGAAGGCGGATATTTAGTTACATTGAGAAACGACAGGAATGTAAACACACCATCTTTCTGAACACTCCATTCATTCGGATCTCCATATATATTTACCAGTCGCAGTACAATAAACAGCACGATCGCCCCAACGCCAAGTTGCAGCAACAGCTTCTTCCGTTCGGCTGCATCATAGGACGGCTGGTATAATTTACCAAAGCAATATCCTAACAACATCACACCGATCCAGGGTATAACCGGGTACCCTACAAATACCAATGCCGATGGAAAGCGGAAGCCTCCCTGCTCGTGCAGGAACGACCACAGCATGGCACCAGCGCTACTGCCGCCAACAACAGCATCTATACCATCCAGCATGTTATGTCCGGCAACGAATAATATTCCGACTGCGAGTATACCTTTAAACGGCAGATGAATAAATCCGGCAAGCGCAATCATACCAATCGCCAATGCCCATATAACCGTAAGTGCCAGAAGCGAAAAGTAAAAGTTAAAGAACCATGCAAAGTTAATAACCGTGAACTCCAGTACGATGAGCCATATACCGCGCTTCAACAAAAATGCAGACAGCTCTGCTTTACCTCTGCGGCTTCCCACCATAAAGGCAGATGTACCGGCAAGAAAGACAAACACCGGGGCACAGAAGTGCGTAATCCATCGCGTAAAGAACAATACAACATTGGTCTTGTCGAGATTAGCAGGGTTGTATAAAAATGCATCGGCATGAAAGTAATCGCGCACATGATCGAGTGCCATAATTACCATGACTATTCCGCGAAGGAGATCGATGGATTCTATACGAGATGATTTAACCGAACCAACAGTTCTTAAAGGAGCAGCAAGGGTTGTGGCGTTCATAGATGCGCGAAACTACAGTAATTCGTAATGGGTTTAAAATGTTGGTGGAAATATAAATGTTACACGTTGATACGTAATCAGCAAGAATCAGGTTGAAAAATTCTGTAACAAAAACGGATATATAGTGCACCGTGTTAGACAGAAATGCCACAACCACATAAGCGTTGTTCAAACAAGTTTCGGCTATATAAATCGTTGAGGAAATTCACCACTCTGTATAGACCTCATAGTCAGTATACTTGCTGCATCGATTGCTTTTGCAGGCATAAGATTTACGCCACAGCTTCATTACCTCAGGCTAAATTTTACAACAATGAAATTTATACCAACGAAAGTACACGGCCTGCTCGATTACCTGATTGGTTGCCTGTTAATGGAAACACCGTGTTTGCTCGGTTTTGAAGACAACACATTGATTACTTGTATA
>CAMLLI010000741.1 GCA_946480685.1 uncultured Flammeovirgaceae bacterium
TTAAAGCATTCGGAGCAAAAGAATTACCGGCAGCAATCATTCTTACGCCAGACGAAAAACCGCTATATATAGCGCACGGTAAAACATTTGATTTAACGCGGCCCGGCTTTGGCGGCTATGATGCTTCGGCATTCTACGAAAAACTGAAGCTTCATGAAACGTTTACCTACCTGCCGGAAAAAATAAAAGCCAGTGGTTATGACAGTACATACATTAACCAGTATCTGCAGGCGCTGCCGCTTTCAGGCAACTACCAAAATGATCTATACTATAACGATGGTATCGTAGATGTTACAGCCCCAGCGCTTTTACCGGTTGAACCCGACACCTTGGCGTATGATGTTGCTGCTACACCCTATATGCCCGATAGTCTCACGTCTGTTGTTGCTGACGAGAATTACACGGACTATGGCTATGTATACCCACCGGCAGCCGATGACAATTTCTACAGTACGTTAACCTTGCGTGCCGATACTGCTTTTGCGCAGGCAATACTTGATTCCCTCGTAAGCAAATACTATATACACGCTCCTGCCGACAGCGCACATGCAGCGAACATTGTCAGCATAGTATATCAATTCGATGATTACTATTGTCCGTTTTACAGCAGTTCATTCCTTACTACCAACGATACGGTTTTTAACCCGCGAATTTCCTTTCAGTACCTTATCAAAAATTACAACACGCTTTCGCGCTATAGTTATTTATCCGATATATTGTATTCCGGGTACTACGTTTCATTATATGAGCTGATCAGCAAACGGGTTAACCGGTTCATCACCTATATAGACACTTCCAATGGTGAAAAACAAAAAGCATTAACGTTCCAGAAAGAACTGATCAGACATCTTCCGCAGCTCCGCCACCTTGAGATGCCGCTATACATCACTAACCTGGTAGCGTGGTACGATACGCTGCAGCATACGGATCTGCAGGACAAATTTGTAACCGATTACCTGAATGAAATCGGCAGCAACGCATCGGCAGCTATCGCGAAGAGCGATGCTATTATGCAGCAACTGAAACGTGAGAATACAGCGGACGCTATGAATTACGACTATAGCAACAATTACTATTATTACCTCGGTGGCAATTACCGGTATAATATAGATGACCAGGCGAGTATACGTTACGGTTATTACAAGCATGCCGAAGTATTAAACCATGTAGCATGGCATTACTATCAGCATTTAACCGATAAAGAGAACTTGCAAATGGCGCTGAACTGGTCACAATCATCGCTGGCATTGGATCCGGAAAATCCATACTTCCTGGATACCTATGCACACCTTCTCTATAAAACCGGCAAAACAAAAGAGGCCGTAAAATATCAGAAGAAAGCTGTCTCAAAACTCAACAGCAAAAAACTTCTGTTCGAAATCGATGATGCACAAGCCGAGACCATTCGTGCGGACTATACCAAAATGAAAAACAAAACACTGTAACACTATAAAAGCATAACGGGTAAACGCTATAGTATATCCGTTATGCTTTCTCTCAGGAGGTCCGCTATATTTGGTTAGTTCTCCCCTTCTTCTTTCTGCCCCAGCGAGAACCAGTTACCCGAATCATCTTTGAAAAGCGCCTCAATGCCGTAAAACTCTTTCTTGGGTGGCTTGCTGAACTCTACACCTTTCGCTTTAAGCTCTTCGTAAGTCGCGTATATATCGTTGCATTTAAAAACACCAAAGCCAAACGTTCCTTTCTTCACCAGGTTCTTCATTTGTTCGGCACTCTCTTCGGTAAACATCATCCCTGATTTTATAGGCATCAAGGTTATTTCAAGGTCGGGTTGATCGGGAGGAGTTACGGTAAGCCAGCGCATACCCGGCCCCATGGCGGCATCGGTAGCTACTTTAAATCCGAGTTTGTTTACATAAAAATCATAGGCACTGTCCTGATCGAGGACATAGATGCTTACGTGCGACATTTTGTTGATCATACGTTGTGTTGTCTAAGTATAGCACAAAGATGAGCCAATGCGATTTCTTTCGTTTATCGAAAATTGCTTTTTCACTGCCAGCCATTCTTCTCAGCAAAACAACCCGGTATAAATCCTAAAGGCTTTTGCGCTACTAACGCTTTCATCTTTTGGTGATAGGTGGTAAAATCCGTGGGAGATATACCGGCTGTGCGCTTGAACAAACTGCTGAAGGAACTCAGGCTTTCAAATCCCACAGCAAAGCAGGTATCGGACACAGCCATGCCGCTGCGTAAAAACTGCATAGCTTTCTCGATGCGCACGTGAATCAAATACTGGTGCGGTGTAAGTCCGTATACTTTCTTGAAGAGGCGTATAAAATGAAATTTTGAGAAGAGTGCTTCGTCCGCTATATTATCCAGGTCGATCGCACCGGCATAGTGATTATCAATGAAGAGCTTGGCATGAACGATACGCCTGTATAGATACACTTTCGGATATTCGTCTGCAGCCATGGTGGTTGTGTCACGCGCTGCTTAAAAATACAAAAGCCCTGGCAATAACCAAGGCTTCTATATATAGGTTGTATCAACCACGCTTAATCAAACAGATTCGCGATGCGATTGCCCAACTCGTTAAATCCTTCCTTCACATCTTTAAACGTACTGCGCGCGCTCTTGCGTACATCCTGCCAGGTTTCTTCGCTGGCATTCTCTACATCTTCCAGCGCGTTCTCAACACGCTTGCGTTCGTCCTGGAGTTCTTCACGTGCATCTTCAAGCTTCTTCTTGCCATCCTCAGACGCCTCATCCATTTTATCATTTACCTTTTCGATTTTCTTATCGATGTCGTCACGCAGCTCACGCAGATCAGCACTGAGTTCATCGCGTTGTTTTTTTACATCGTCTTTAACATCCTTCAAATCTTCTTTCAGGGCTTCAGCCGTTTCACTTTTTTTGGCAGGCTCGCACGCGGTCATCATCAACAGACCATACGTAAGCAACACCGAAACAATTAATCTCAACAAAGTCTTCATACATTTTTATAATTTATATATACTCATATTTACATCAGAGCGTATCAAGCAACCTGATTAAATCCAGTAACTCCTGTCTTCGCTTTACCACTTCATCCTGCAACAAAGTGTTTACCGCGTCATCAAACTTTACCGGGGCAGTATGTATACTACGTTTCTTCTTCAACAGGTTTCTAACGCTCTTTAAAAAAATCATAGGTTATTTCCGGGTCAGGTAATAAATAGTAGTCTTCTTCGTTCGAGTTTTACCAGCTTCAGATCGGAAGAGCGTCGTGTAGGGAAAGTGTGTTGTGGGGGGGGGGGGGGG
>CAMLLI010000742.1 GCA_946480685.1 uncultured Flammeovirgaceae bacterium
CTCCAGTCGGAAATCATCGTTGGTTTCCATAATATTTACTGCCGGTGTTGATACCCCGGTGTTACTGAATGAAGGCTGCCTTACCTTTTGTGTAACAAAGTTGTCAAACAAAGTAGGTACACTAAATCCGTACTCTACCCATTCAGGCATTTCGTTTCGAAGAACTCTTCTTTTCCTGATCAACTGCATGTTGTTCCTCCTTTCTTGCGATTTATATATACTATCGGCTGCTGATTCTGTTTTTATTCTTGTCGCTGTTCTGCTCGTAAAATTTGTTTTTGATCGAATCCATGCGTTGCATCATATTTCGCATGTAGGCATCATTCAACTCGTATCGCTTCAGGAAATAATCTTTATGAAAGAAGTCCGGATAACGCGTTGAGTCGCTGAAGAACAACGGATCGAACTGTTGTCGGAAGAACGAAAAATGGTTCCGGTTAAAATAGCGATCGAAGCGATGTATAAGACTGTCCATTTGCGCAGTGTCGCCTTTTACATTGGAGTAATAGGAAGTATAGGTCGAATCAAAACCCACCACATTTCCGTTGTCATCGTAGTGCCGGTTTACCTTGATGTTTACGTTCGGTTTATAGGTGCTGTCTGCAGATGCTGTTTTCGCATGCGTACCGGTTTGTCCGTTGGATTTTTCATGGCAAGATGAAAGAAGGAGACCAGCGGCCAGCAGGTATATACCTCCTGTACGTGCGAGCTGTTTAAAGTTCATAAGTTTTGTTGTCGTGATCTTCCGCCTCGCAGAAAGACCACTGTTGTTCAGATCGAGTTTCATGGTCTTTAAGAATTGAATTCCGAAAAAAGCGTAAGCAATATTTGTGCAGGTATATATATGCCGTGGCAGGAAGGCAAAAAAAAGAACAACCTGACATTCATTTCCGTCAGGAATTATGTCAGGCTGTCGCATCTGAAGGAAAAAATTTCAGTGTCGGTATGTTTGTAGTTTCAAAGATATACCGTTGGTATACTATATATAGCGCTCACTTAGCGTGAGCGGATCTCCCTGCGCATAAAGGATGCATACGATAGTGCAAAACACAATACCGTGGCTGCGGCCAACCCAGTAAGCTGTGGCCACACAACGAGTATACTTTGCCCGAGTGGGAGTGGACTTGGTATCGTGCCATATACCTGCTCCATCGTAAGAGGACCAAGGCTGCGAACAGACGGCATCAGCAGCGTAGTAGTAGCTTCATTAAACAGCTGGCTGGGCACAATGCGCAACAGGTTTGATATGAATTGCTGATAGCGGATCACTTGTTCGGACGTTGCCATTATAGAAGGTTCCATGTTTTTGGCTACTATATTTACCAGCAACTGGTAGAATACGGTAAAGAACAGCCAAACTGCTATGCCGCATAGGGCTGCCGTTGCGGGCTGCCGGAATCGGATCGAGAATAAAATTGACAGGTTGAGCCAGAAAGCAACATAACATATACTGACAAGTACGAAACATAGTATACGCCAGAATTCGTCCGGAGTAGGGGGTATACCGATGCGAATGAGACCAATACCCGTAACCAGGAGACTGAGCGCAAACAGCATAACGCTGATAACAAGTAACGCTGCGGTAAACTTCGCATTGATCACATAGTCGCGATGAATGGGTTGCGCTACGAGACGACTGAGCGTTCCGCGATTCTGTTCTGAATTGATCGCATCAAAACCCAGGCTAATCCCCAGGAGCGGACCTAGAAAACTGATGAACACCGTGAATGATGGGAGCGTACCGTCCGTTAGTGTGAACAACTTGAGAAATAGAAATGCATCATTCGTTGCATCCGCTTTTCCTGCACGCGTCATCGCTGTTAGCGCGGTATAGAGTGATCCGAAGCACGTTAATGCTATTAGTATAACGAGTATATTAAAACGCCAGCTTCGGACGTGATCGGCTATTTCCTTATTAACAATAACCCAAAAGGGATGTATACTTTTTTCTGCACGCAGTGGTATAGTTGTGTTCTTTACAGTTGTAATGATCGTCTTTGCCTTTGTCTTAATCGGCTCGGCAATAGCAATAACATCATACATAGCTTTCATGCTCTTTGAAATAATGATGATAGATGTCTTCCAGTCCATATTCTTTTTTGTGCAGGCAGGTCAGATCGGCACCAGCCGTTATAAGGGTGCGTGCTACCTGTGAAGTAACATCATGTACGCAGCCTATATGGAACGTGCTTCCCTGTAGCGTTACTGTGAGTACACCTTCAATTTCCTGTAACGCACGTTGTAACTCGGGTATACTAGCAGAGGATGCCGTGATGGTAATGCCTGCTTCAATAGTAAGCGGTTCGCTTGTAAACAGATTTGCTGCCAGCGTATGTACGTTACCTTCTGCAAGAAGCTTTCCTTTTACGAACAGTCCTACACGATCACATATAGCTTGTATTTGTTCAAGGTGATGAGATGACAGCAACACGGTAAGACCTTCTTCACGACTAAGCTGCACAATCAGTGACAAAAATTCTTGTACACCTTTGGGATCAATGCCGAGTGTAGGCTCGTCAAGTATAATCACCTCCGGATTTTTGATCAGCACATCAGCAAGTCCTAAGCGCTGGCGCATACCACGTGAATATTTACCGGCTTTTTTATGCGCGGCTTCTGCAAGCCCTACGCGGTTCAGTAACTGTTGAGCGCGTTGTGCTGCTTCGGTGCGGCCGATGCCGTTCAGTTGCGCAGTATATACTATATTTTCAAAGCCGGTATACTCTTCGTAGAAACCAACGTCTTCCGGTAAGTAGCCTACTCGTTTTTTAACTTCAATCGGATGGCGTGTAGCATCCCAGTTGCAGACGCGCACCATACCGGAGGTCGGTTCCGTCAAGCCGAGCATCATCAGGATCGTAGTTGATTTACCTGCACCGTTTGGTCCCAGCAATCCGAAGATTTCTCCCTTGCGAATGGATAGATTCAGGTGATCTACAACAGTATAGTTCCCGTACCGTTTGGTGAGATCGGACAATTCTATAATGTGTTCGTTCATGACTCACCTCCTTCCGTGTTTGCGGAAAAGGCTATATACCATTCCAACGGCACCGCCCATAATGAGCACCCCAAGCCAGCCGTATACCATGGAAGTTTTGACTGAAACCCGTAACGAAACCTTGGATGATACCTCCGGAGTTTTAGCTTCGAGGTTAGTAATATAGTCGCCTGCAATGGCTTTTTCATCGGCCTGGACGGTGGCATATACCTCGGCAGTCTTTCCGGGTTCGATCACTTCGATCTGGCTGGGCTCGAACACAA
>CAMLLI010000743.1 GCA_946480685.1 uncultured Flammeovirgaceae bacterium
ATTCGGTTTCAAACTTCAGAGCTTTTGTGGTTATGTCGTTCCACTTCTCTTGTGTAACTACCGTGATATAGTTGAGGTACATCTTGCCGCTATATTTCCGGAAGTCTATTTTCTTTTTGTAGCCGATATAGGTGTTTACTACATCTTTGCGTGAATCCAGGTTATCACCTGTATATTCTATTTCGAAATCAATGTGGATGATGGCGTAATCCTCTTTATCAATAAACACCTTCAGCTTGAAGTCTTTTTCATATGACACTACAAATATCTCACGGTCGTTGTAACGTGAGTCGTCTTCGCGCTGCATGTGCTCGAATACTTCTTCTGCTATATCGTGATGGTAGCGTACAGTGTTGTGAAGCAGCAGGTCTTCCAATAGATTTTTCTGATCGAAGTATGCAGCAAATTTATTTTCATATCCCAAACTCTTGCGTACCTCTACAAGCTTAACATGTTCGCGTAGCTTGGATGGGTTTCTGGGTTTAGCATAGTTTTCGTCAAATATCTTTACAGCTGCTTCCAGCAATGCTATAGTAGTGCCACTTACTTTTTTTATGTCACGGTAAAAGCCGTCCATTAAAAACGGCTCCATCGGGAAATTCTGTTCAATCTTTGAAAGTGCTATGCGAAATATCTCTCCGCCTTTTGTTACAGTGTCTGTCACAACAACTTCTTCGAGCATTGTAGCCGATTTATTCAGTGCTATTGTTCCTGAACTCAAGGACCAGACCGGTGCTTCAAAATTCTCGTAGCCGAGCATGCTGATTACGATAATATCGTTTCGGTATTCGGAAGGAAAATGGAAATCGAACTCGCCATTGGTATTGGCAATTGTTCCGATCGGCTTACCCTTTATTACGACCGATGCAAAAGGAAGCGCCTCGCCAGTCGCTTTATCGGTAACTCGGCCCGAAAGTGTTATTTTCTGCGCAGCGACACTGAAAAAGCCAATAAGGAGTATAAAAACAATGATAAATCGCATTTATCAGGGGAAATAGACGGTCAAATTGGACATTAACTCCCGGCTTTCAAACAATGAGTAGGATATTCCTTTAAATTGAAGATTTATCGCCTTAAATCAATTCTGATCGGTTTTGTATTTCATTGTGTAACTTTAAATTATGAATTTGCCGGTCTTGAAGTCTATAGAAGAAATACCACGTGTCTGGAAGAAGGCCTACCTTTTACTCTGCCTTTGGTTTGCAGCCAATTATGGCGTAGGCACTTTTATAGAGTGGAAGCTGGAGAACCCCAATACCTACATTTTCTGGAATGCCCTATATCTTTTCGAAGTACTCTGCATTCTCATTATCGGTATCTTCTTTTACGCCAACTGGCTGTTCCGTTTCAGAATATATTTCCAGGTAGCAGGCCACGCAGCCGGTGCTATGACGCACTTTATGATTATGGGTACACTGTCCTATTACCTGGAAGATTACGTGGAGGGCTATATCGGCTGGGATTTCTGGAAGGCACACATTATAGGTTTGCTCAAGTGGGAAGGACTTCATTTTCATGATCAGTATATAATTACCGTAGGAGTATATTATGTGATTGGCTACTTCCAGGGTTTGCAAAAACAAGAAGCGGAGAAGAGTGAGCTTGCTCTGAAGAACCGTGAGATGCAGATCTCGTTGCTTAAGTCGCAGATCAACCCGCATTTCCTTTTCAATACACTGAATTCAATCAATACACTCATCGGTTCCAGCAAAGAGCAGGCGCGTAAAGTAATTACGCAGCTCTCGGATATATTCCGGTATGCGCTCGATTCGCATGGCGACCAGATGGTAAAGCTTATTCACGAACTCGACTTTATCGACAACTATATACGCATTCAGCAGGTTCGTTTTGGCGATCGCCTGAAGTTTGTAAAGCAGGTAGATTTCTCCTGTCTGAATGTTGAGATCCCTCCGATGATTCTTCAACCCCTCGTTGAAAATTCTGTGAAGTATGGAATTGCCCCGAAGGAAGATGGCGGAACGATCATCCTTACTGTAAAACGCTTTAACAACATGATCTTTTTTGAAGTAAAAGATGATGGACTCGGCTCCAAAGCGAAGAAGGTAATGGATGGAAGTTCCAGCGGTGTAGGTATGAAAAATACCGACCAGCGCTTGAAAAGTATATTTGGTCCGGGCTCGGGTTTACGAATTCACTCGAACGAGTGGGGATATTCTGTCAGCTTCTTTATTCCGTATGAGGAAATAGTTGAAGAATTGAAGAGCAAAGCAATGTAACTTATTAAACTATATCTATACATGAACATAACTTGTGTTATTGTCGATGATGAAAAATTAGCACGCGACCTTTTACAAGAGTATTTGCAACAGATGCCGAACATCCAGGTTATCGGCGAGTGCTCAAAAGGAAAGGATGCTGTAGAGTTAATTGATAAGGAGAAACCAGATCTTGTTTTTCTGGATGTACAGATGCCGGGCATGACTGGCTTTGATGTGCTGGATGAAATTACACACGATCCATACGTGATATTCTGTACAGCATACGATCAGTACGCACTGAAAGCATTCGAGAAAAATGCAGTTGACTATATTTTGAAGCCTCTCGACCAGGAGCGTTTCAAACTCGCGGTTGAACGTGCTATAGCGCGTATGAAGATGGAGCAGAACAATGTAGGCGAACTGCTGCGCAATCTCAAAACTGAAAACAAGACTTCTTATGACTCACACATATTCGTGCAGAAGTCTGAGAAGTTGTTGAATCTTCCCGTAGATGAAATAGTATACCTGGAGGCTTCCGGTGATTATACTATTCTTACAACAAAGAATGATCAGTTTGTAAGTTCATCCGGTATAGGTAAACTGGAAGAGATTTTGAATCCGGAGATTTTTATTCGTGTACATAGAAGCACCATCATCAATATCAACAGTCTGAAAGAAATTGAAAAACATTTCAATGGCGGTATGGTGGTAAAGATGCAAAACGGTAAGAGCTTCCCGGTGAGTAGAACGTATGCTAAGCTTATTCGGAAGAAGGTAGTATAGTATACTTGCTTTGAATTTTAGATTCCCGTGGGGTTGCAAGCGACTGCTAATCTCACGGGTTTTTTGTTTCCCGCGGATTGCGCAGATGAACACAGAAAAATGCAGAGAAGATGATAAGTTTTTTGAATTGACGGCAGTCACTACCACGTTACCTGCGCTATATATATTGAAATGCTGTTATATATAATCTGCGAAAATCTGCGATTTCTATGGTTCATGCAAGTAAGTGTTTGTAGTTTTCTTGGTAAGAG
>CAMLLI010000744.1 GCA_946480685.1 uncultured Flammeovirgaceae bacterium
GAAGGGGTTTACCAAACCGGGTAGTTCTGACAAGCTGATAGACCTCAGCAAGAAAACTGTTTTACCTGGACTGGTCGACATGCACGTGCACCTGGAAGGTGAAACCAATAAAGATCAGAACCTTCAGCGCTTTACATTGAATGATGCAGATATAGCTTTCCGCTCAACGGTATTTGCAAAGAAGACTTTGCTCGCAGGCTTTACTACGGTGCGCGACCTCGGCGGTTCGGGAGTAAATATAGCATTGCGCAATGCGATCAATCAGGGGTTGGTTGTGGGACCAAGAATATTTACTGCTGGTAAATCTATAGCAACTACAGGAGGACATGCAGATCCGACAAACGGTTATCGTAAGGACCTGATGGGAGACCCGGGACCAAAGGAAGGTGTTGTAAATGGTGTCGAAGATGCGAGACAAGCTGTGAGACAACGCTATAAGGATGGCTCTGACATGATCAAGATCACGGCAACCGGCGGTGTATTGAGTATAGCTAAAGATGGAAGCAATCCTCAGTTTACCGATGAAGAGTTAAAAGCCATTATCGAAACTGCAAAAGACTATAACATGCATACTGCGGCACACGCGCATGGAGCAGAAGGAATGAAGCGCGCAATACTTGCCGGTATAACAACGATCGAGCACGGCACAAAAATGACAGACGAGGTTATGGATCTGATGATACAAAAAGGAACGTTCTTCGTACCCACTATATCGGCCGGTAAATTTGTAGCGGAGCAGGCAAAGGTCCCGGGATATTATCATCCGCTGGTTGTACCGAAAGCTTTGGAAATTGGTCCGCAGATACAACAGACTTTTAGCAAAGCCTATAAACGCGGTGTAAAAATTGCATTTGGTACAGACGCGGGTGTATTTCCGCACGGAGATAATGGAAAAGAATTTACCTATATGGTGGAGGCTGGTATGCCTGCGATGGAGGCTATAAAATCGGCTACAGTAGTACCCGCTGGTATATTAGGTATTTCTGATAAGATCGGAACGCTGGAAGCAGGAAAGTTCGCAGATATAGTAGCCACCGATGAAAACCCGTTGAAGATCATCAAGACGATGGAGAAGGTAAGCTTCGTGATGAAAGAAGGTGTGGTATATAAACCGTAATCAGTCTACAGTAGCAATACATTTCAACTCAATAGCGATGGGGGTAGGCAGCGCGTTTACCTCCACCGTTGTGCGGCACGGTTGATTCTCTTTGAAGTACGATGCATATATCTTGTTAAAGACCGCAAAATCCCTTTTCATGTTAGTGAGGAACACGGTTATATCTACAAGATTCTCCCAACGCGAACCTGACGACTCCAATATCAACTTTACATTCTCGAACACTGCGTGACATTGCTCTTCAATGTTATAGCGCACTATATTTCCTTCCTCATCCAGTGTAACGCCAGGTATATCTTTCGATCCTTTTTTACGAGGTCCTACACCGGAAAGAAAAAGCAGGTTACCTACTTTCTTCGCATGCGGGTATGCACCAACGGGTTCGGGAGCTTTGTCGCTATGTATACTCTCTTGCATAACGATCTACTCTATGCCAAATACCAAACTTCCTGTATAACTTCTCCAATCGGCTTGCCCGTCCTTAGACGGAACCATATATATTACCTGTACCATCCACATGCCTTTACTGCTGATGCGTGTTTCCATGGTTCCGTTTTGCTCGGTATATATATTCTGTAATGTGGTGAGTCCTTCTTTGCGATTCCATACTTTAACACGGGCACCGAACAACGGCTTTTTATTCCACAGAATTTTAAAGCGGATGTTATCTCCAAGCTTGAGTGAATATGGATTTTGCTCGGGTACTATTTCGATCGGAAAGCCCACAGCTATTTTATAGCCATCGTCTTTTTTGGCGCCTACCTGTACTAACAGCTTGGTATATTTAGCGCTGGATTCTTTACCAGGTTTACCTGACGCACCGGCCTTTTCACGGGCTGCATACGCATCGTCAAGACCGCTTTCCTTCAGGTAAGTATTAAATTTCCCGGCTTCCAATTCGGTAAATGCAAAAGACGTTTGCATCGCCAACACATGTGTGCCCTCTTCCTTCAATTCAACGTCAAGATGATCTTTCTTTCCTTCTGCAACGGTGGGTTTCAGATAAGACACTCCGGCTAGCCGATGATGCTCAAGCTTCTCGATAGATGCTTTTTTTATTTCTACCGGCTCACCCATAAAATTTTCGCCACTAACAAAATTTATCTTCGCCTTTTCTCCCAGAGAGTAAATAAACTTTAGCGGCTGCATCCAGAATTCCTGTGCTGCCACAGCCGATACAACCATCATCAGTAACACCAATGTAGCATAGCGTTTATTCACTCTCTTCATAGGGCAATCTATATTTTGCTGTTCATGATCTCTTCAATCTCTTCAACTTCTACCGGAATGTTTTGCATCAAATCGTGTACACCGTTCTTTTCAATCACCACATTATTCTCAATGCGAATTCCGAAACCTTCTTCCCGTATATATATACCGGGCTCCACCGTCCAAACCTGCCCCACCTGCATTTTGTGATACATGCTGCCTACATCGTGCACATCCAGTCCGAGCTGGTGGCCGGTGCCGTGCATAAAATACTTCATGAATAAAGGTTTGTCTTTATCCTGGTTCTTAACATCTTTCTTATCGAGCAACTTCAGACCTATCAATTCACTCTCCGTTATCTTCTGTATCTCTTTGTGATAGTCGTAATATTTTTCACCCGGTCTTAACATCTTAAACGCTGCACGTTGCACACGCAGTACAGCATTGTATACATCTTTCTGACGCTGCGTAAATTTTCCGTTAACAGGAATAGTGCGTGTAAGGTCAGCGTTGTAATTGGCATACTCTGCTCCTACATCCAACAATAATACATCACCATCTTTACAAGGCTTGTTGTTCTCGATATAGTGCAACACACAGGAGTTGGCACCCGATGCTATAATCGGCTCATACGCAAAACCGCGTGAACCATGGCGTAAAAATTCGTGCGCAAACTCTGCCTCTATTTCATATTCAATTACACCGGGCTTTACAAACTTCAACACACGTCTGAAAGCTTTCTCCGTTATATCACACGCACGTTGTAATTGATCAAGTTCATATTTCGATTTTATACTCCGCAGGCGATGCATGATCGGAGCCAGACGTTCATAACGATGCAACGGATATTTATCCTGACACCATTTTACAAAGCGGGCTTCACGCGATTCAACCGCTACATCTGCACGGTAGTGATCGTTGGTATT
>CAMLLI010000745.1 GCA_946480685.1 uncultured Flammeovirgaceae bacterium
CCTTCGGCAACTGCATTGGTCTCAGCTTTATAGTCGTCTTCTGTTTCGAACAGTTTAACTGTTACACCCGACTCGGTGTTACCTAACTCATTGCGAATAGTAATCGTAAGTTGTGTCTTGATCAGCTGAAAGCTCATGAGTGCTAACAGAAATAGTACGGCAGTGAGTGATCTTAGCGTTGTCTTCATGGTCGTTATAAGTTATTCGTTAATCGTTATTCGTAAATCCAATACACATAGATACTTCTTTGTGTAAGGGATTTAAAAATAAAAAAGCTGCTGATGTTTTTCAATCAGCAGCCCTAAGATAAGCTTAAAGTTTGGTTAGCGCACTACTCGTTTATCGCGCTCTGTCAGTTGTCAATTACTTCTTTGAAACGTTTAAACTGTCTGTCTCTTTCCGGATGTGTTTGGCATAGTTTACCTTCCATTCATCCAGTCGTTTGAAATGTGCGTCCATACGCGTCAGGAAGTCGTTGTAATCGCGACTTTCCTTTGGCGACCATACTACTTCAGCCATCGCACAGGCGCGCGGATATACCATGTACTCCACGTGATCGCTCGTAGGTATATATTCGGTCCACACATTGGCTTGTGCTCCAAGTATATGTTTTGCTTCCTGTGCATTGAGTTGTGGAGGAACCGGTTCGTATGAATATACTTCGCTCACAGGAGTATAATTACCGATGGCGAGCGGTTCAGTCTTGCTGGTGTCCTGGTAATGATCGAAGTAACACCAGTTACCCGGAGTCATGATCACGTCATGATTTTGTTTTGCTGCTGCTATACCGCCTTCTTCTCCGCGCCAGCTCATCACCGTTGCGTTAGGAGCCAATCCTCCTTCGAGAATTTCGTCCCACCCAATGATCTGGCGGTTCTTACCGTTGAGGTATTTTTCAATACGCTGAATGAAATAGCTTTGAAGTTCGTGGGTGTCTTTCAGCTTTTCGTCTTTCATACGCTTCTTGCAATGCGGACATTTTTCCCAGCGTGTCTTCGGACATTCATCGCCTCCTATATGTATATACTGGCTCGGGAAAAGTTCTACCACTTCATCGAGTACACCTTCTAGAAACTGGAAAGTCTCTTCTTTGCCGGCACAGAATACATCATCAAATACACCCCACGTTGTAGCGGCTTCATACGGCCCACCGGTACAACCGAGATTCGGATATGCTGACAATGCTGCGAGTGCGTGACCGGGTAATTCAATTTCAGGAATGATTGTTACATAACGATCGGCTGCATACTTCACGATTTCTTTTACTTCTTCCTGTGTATAGAAACCTCCATAGCGTTTGCCATCGTAGTTCTTCTTGTTATTACGATCAGCAGTGCGTGCGTGTCCTATTACAGTTTCCTTGCGATAGGCACCGATCTCCTGCAGCTTCGGATATTTCTTGATTTCGATTCTCCAGCCCTGGTCTTCCGTCAGGTGCCAGTGGAAGCGGTTGAATTTATGATGCGCCAGCAGATCTATATATTTCTTGATAAACTCCGGAGGGAACATGTGACGACCCACATCAAGGTGAAGTCCACGATACGCGAAGCGCGGATAATCCGTGATCGTTACAAATGGAATCTCTTTGCTGTTCTCCGTTAAGAGTTGCAGTAATGTTTGTGCACCATAAAATAAGCCTGCACCATTGTTGGCATGTATACTTACACCTTTCTCATCGATGGTAAGTTTATAGCCTTCGTTGTGAAGCGTAGAGTCTTCTTCGGTATATAGTGTGATTTGATTTTTGTCTTCTGAAAATTCAACCACAGATGCATCAATGTTCTTGGCTTTGAGAAATGTACCGAGCAGTTCGCCAACATTTTTTTCGTCTGCTGATTTAGCAACGATGGCAACTGATTTATCCCAGTGTAAATGACCATTTCCGGGTGTGAGCGAAACAGGCTTCGGAATGATACCGGGTATCGTTACCGCTGCATGTTCTTCCTTCTTACTACATGCTGCCAGCAGCAATATAGCCATCAGGGGGTAGATGAGTTTTAGTTTTTGCATGGTGTCTGATGATTGTTGATTGGTGTATTACATAAATAGAAAAACAATTATCAATAACCAACGAAATCAGAAAGTGTGTCCGTGTGCTTATGATGACTGGCGGGATGATTGGAAGATTGGAAAATTTAAAATTGAAAGATTGAAAAATTGGTGCTCGATATAGTATCTCCGTGTTGGGTGTATATACTACACATATAGGAATTTCAATTTTCTAATCTTGTAATCTTCTAATCTTTAAATCACGGAAAACGAAAATGCCAGGCGACAAACCCGGCATTTCAATTTTATAATCTTCTAATTTTTCAATCTTCCAATGCGCATCAGCGCACGAGCAGGACGCCTCCGCGTTTTTCCTTCGTTCCATCTTCCGGACGATATGCGCTCTTGTAACGGACCACGTAAGAGTATGTACCGGCTGGTAACATTTGACCTGCATTGTTGTTGTAGCCACCGTTCCACTCGAATTGACGATCAGTAGAAGCAAACACCATCTCGCCCCAGCGATTGAATATATATACCTGGAAGCCTTCGTCATCAATGAAGAATGTGAAGAGCCTGAAGTTTTTATTTTGTTCCATGCCGCTCACAGGACGGAATGCATTCGGCCCTACAATTACCGGATCACATTGAACACTTACCGTAGTGCGGTCTGTGCTTGGACATCCAAATGAGTTCTCAAGTTCTACCTGAAATATACCGGCACGATCCGCTGTATAAGTTTGTGTAGTTACTCCGAGTGGAGAAGGCGAACCTGCGATCACTTCAAACCATTCATAGCTTTCATAGTCTGGTCCGGGATCAAGTACGGCAACACGAGTATTCGGATCCGGGTTGGCATCATCCGGACAGATCAATCGTGTATCGGTAAGATTGCCTGGTGTAGTAGGCGCGAGGAGTACATCGAGGTCAGCCGTTGCTTCGCATTGTCCATCAGATACGGTTACAGAATATAGACCTGCCACGGTTTGTCCGTTAAGCTGTGCTGTTGTTCCTCCGGATATAGCGGTTCCGTTCAGTGACCACTGATAGCTGCTCACCGTTCTGCTTGGTGTTGCCAGCAATGCAAACTGTGAACCATCACATGGAGGATTTACCGTTGTGATTGTTACGCTTAATGGACCAGCAATTGTTACTCCTTTCACAACGGTCTTTGGAGGACAACCTGAAATCGGACTTTGCATGCTTAATGTATAGTTGCCCGATGTTGTAGTACTAAACTGTTGACCTGTGCCAACTACCACA
>CAMLLI010000746.1 GCA_946480685.1 uncultured Flammeovirgaceae bacterium
CATCGCGAGCAAAGCTCCTTTGCTGCTGGACCGTTTCCAGTATAAACCTAATGTAAGTGGTATAAACAGGGAAACGAGGCTGAGTATGGATGACTCTCCTACCAGTTCGTATATATTAGACCGAAAACACGCCATAATAGTTGCGAGTGCCGCAAAAATCAACACGCATATTTTTGTGAGCATCAAAAATTGTTTGTCGGTATAGCGATGTTTCACCAGCGGTCGCACCAGGTTCTCCGAAAATATAGAGGCTGGTGCCAGTATAGCGGAACTGGTAGTACTCATGATGGCCGACAGCAACGACCCGAAGAACAAAATCTGTATAGGCAGCGATGTGTGCTGCAGCACCATGCTCGGCAAGGTAAGTTGTGTATCGCCCGTTATTTGATCAGGGTATAAATGCTTGGTACATAAACTTATATATAGCGGCAGCATGGCAATGGTAAGATACAGCCCCGCTGCTATATAGCACGACCACACTGCTGTTCGCGCAGAGCCTGAAGACATGGAGCGTTGAAATACATCCTGTGACGGCACGGAACCGAGCCCGAGCACGGACCACGCAGCCAGGTATGCAGCGATCTCTTTGAGTTCGAAAGAAGGAAGAAACTTCATGTCCTCCTCCGGCATGGCAGCAATCACAACGGATACACCACCCGCCTTTTCCGACAAGATATAGGCAAGTGCAAACATGCCGACTATAATAATAATGCTCTGAACAAAATCGGTGATGGATACAGCCCACATGCCTCCGGCATAAGTATATAACGTGACGATCACCGCGCTGATGACAACACCCTGCCATACCGGTATCTGGATCACCACGTTGAGTATCAACCCCATGGCTACCAGCTGCGCAGCGATATAGCCGAGATACGGTAACGCGAGAAAGAGACTGGCCGTTAACTCCGTAACTTTGTTATAGCGTACTTTAAAGAAATCGCCCAGCGTAAGCAGGTTCATGTTGTATAGTCTGCGGGCATAGAATAGTCCGAAGATGAGCAGACAAAGCGATGCTCCGAACGGATCTTCAATAACGTTATATAGTCCGCCTTCCAGGAATTCAGCCGAGGCACCAAATACAGTCTCCGAACCAAACCAGGTTGCAAAGAGCGCAGCAGAACTTAACACGATGGGCAGACTTCTGCCGGCAAGCATAAAGTCGCCAGAGTTTTTTACTCTGCGTGAAGCCCAGAAACCAATCGCTACGGTAACAATGAGGTATACAATGATGGAAAGAAGTAACAATTCGTGTTTACCGTTTAAACTGTTCGAGAGCCTAAAAGTAAAAAACGTAGCAGATTATTTCACGTCTCGTCCGATGCGTTCGCGAACTATTTCTTCTTCTTCAACTGGAAGGTTCGCGTCACGTTGAAGCCGAGGTGAATATCGCCACCAAAGAAATCTCCTTTCGTTTCGGTAATAAAAGTACGCTCCGTAAGACTGGATGTATTGGTAAGTACGATCTGAAACACGTGACCTCCCGTTTCTATATCTACACCAAAGCCAAGGGAATTATACCGCTTGCTTCCGGCTTCAAACAAATCATTATCGGGTGGATCGAGACGATAGTAATACTCGCTCGTTAATGCTACACTGCGTGTGAGCTTGATGCGCCCGCCAATACCAATCGCGACCTGGTCATTCTTCTCTCTCGACTGATCCACTGCATTTTTGTGAATATAGGTTGGCATAATCTGCAGGGAAAGGTTGGGCGTAAATTTACGCGCGATCAAGGCCTGTGCTGTATACGCCAGCCTGTCTACCGTTTTAAAGCCTTCAGGCTCGTTACCTTTCTTGGGAGATATACTATAGGCGGTACCCCCTAACACCGTCATGGTAAACGGAAAACTTTTTTGCCCCGAGCTTTGCTTCAGCAATTTATACTTCAGGTATCCGTCCATGATCTTATCGGCCGAGTTACGACCTATACTTATGGAGAGATTATCCGTTATACCATAGTCGAGCCCGAGACGAACATACGCCTGATCGAGCCCGTACATTTCGTATAAACCTTCGTTCAATCTTCCAAAACGGTGTGCGAATATAAATTCCAGTGTTCCTCCATTTTTGGTTTCAACACTGTGGCCGTTTACCAAACGTGTACCTTTAAAGGTAGCGATGGTATAGTCGGTGTTCTGATCTTGCTTCTCCAGTTCTTTCAGCAGGTCATCCTGTGCGAAAGAAATGGTGGGGAGTAAAAGAAGTAAAAATAGTTTCTTCATAATGCAGGCTTAAAGCGGTCTGTAATTAAAATCCACGGTCACTTCTACTTGCTGTGCTATATTTTGCCACACGATCTGCGGTACCTTGATATTGTAATCAAGAAGTTTTACGGTGAACTTCGACTTGAGCGATAGCTGGTTGTTTTTCAATTCAGCCGTACCCGGTAACTGAACATCGCGTGTAACACCGTGTATCGTTAGCTTACCAACAGCCTTCACATTCTGCACACCGGAAACGCTGCTGTCGAACCCCACAATTTTTCCCTGGAAAGATGCCTTCGGATATTTTTCCGATTCCATATACTTCTCGTTGAAGTGTACCTGCATCAGTTTCTTTTCAAACTGAAAATCCTTGATGTTCATCAGGTATGCAATCTCTCCCTGGCCGGCATCAAATATACTCGTCACCTTATTATTCTCAGCTGCTATATCTTCTATCACCCCATCTGAAAAAAAAGATACCGAAGCTTTGTCAACAAAAAAGCGTTGCTGACCTTGTCCGGCCTGCGCCCATACCAGAAGAGTAAATAATAGAATTATCCTCATACGGCAAACAACAAAAAAATTATTGAGGTTTAAAAACGAAATCAATGGTAACTTCCACCTGCTCGGCAATATTGTTACGAAGCAACGATGGAACCTCTATATTATAGTCTTCCAGTTTTACAATAAAGGTCGACTTCATGTTCAGTTTATCCGCCAGTTTTTCGATCGTACCCTTTACATTTACTTCTTTGGTTACACCGTGTATCGTTAACCTACCCAATGTTGATACCTGTTGTATACCTTTTGTCTGGGGATTGAATCCAGTAATTTTTCCCTGAAATGTAGACTTCGGATATTTCTCCGATTCCATGTACTTCTCATTAAAATGTTCCTGCATCAACGTTTTCTTGAATTGATATTCCTTGATGGGAACCGAAAAGGCAATGTCTCCTGTCAACGAGTTGAAGAGACTTACGGCCTTCACATTCTCTGCTTTTATATCTTCAATGGGTGCATGTGAGTAGAATGAGATAAAACTTTT
>CAMLLI010000747.1 GCA_946480685.1 uncultured Flammeovirgaceae bacterium
GGGCGCCACGGGCTCGGGCAAGAGCACCTCGCTGGCGTCGATGATCACATCATCAAGGTTCAAAGGCTTCGAAGAAAAGTCCTGACTATATCCCGCACCATATTCTTTTTGATAACGCGCGAATGTACTCTTGTCAATTTTACCCCAGGTAATTCCACTGTTCACCGTAACATCAAAATTGTTTTTCTTGCCTTTCTTCGTAGTGATCATCACAACACCATTGGCAGCGCGCGAGCCATACAACGCGGTGGCTGCAGCTCCCTTTAGTACATCGATCGATGCAATGTTATCTGGATTTATATCAGCCGCAGCATTACCGTAATCAACACCCGTTCCGCCACCACGTTGTATAGCGGTATTCGTGTTTGCATTGGACACCGGTACACCATCAATGACAAACAAGGCCTGGTTGTTTCCGGTGATAGACTTGTAACCGCGAATCACTACGTTCGTAGAACCGCCCATGGTGTTGCTGCTCTTAATGTCTAGTCCGGCAACTTTACCTGCCAGCGCATTTACAAAATTTACACCTCGGGTTTGTGCGACTTGATCACCGGTAACTTTCTGCGCGGAGTACGCGAGTTCATTTCGCGATCGCTCAATACCAAGAGCCGTTACAACAACTTCATTCAATTGTGTAACGTCTTGTTGAAGTCTCACGTCAATCGTTGTCTGGTTGTTAACGGCTTGCTCAGTAGTTGCATAACCGATGAATGAAAACACCAGGACTGCATCCGGTTCTACCGAAAGAGAGTAACGTCCATCCGCGTCTGTTACGGTACCGGATGTTGTTCCTTTCGTTACAACGTTCACACCAGGTATGCCAGCACCATCTTCAGCGAGCACACGACCGCTGACTTGCAGCGTTTGGGCCATCGCTTCTCCCGCCGGGAGAACTGCGAGCCCTAGAAGAATCAATAGTAAAACTTTCCTCATATTGTTTAGGGTATATCTTAATGAGGTCAAAGTTTAAAATTGAAATCATGCGTGTAAATCGCGCAGCTATGGTATTCTATTCAGAGAAGAACAGCGCTGGGAAAGATCGTTGGGTGATTTATACTACCGTAGTGTCCAATTTATACTGAACGTAGTGTCCGAAGACATAGAGATATAGGTGTTACACTATATCCAGCCTTCAGAATATATTCCGCTTGTTAAAGAAGATCGCCTTTTCCGATAAAAGCTTTCAGCCGGTCTTTATAGTGTCGGCTTAGTTTAACTTCTACACCGTTCTTCATCGTGATATGAAACTCACTGTTAAAATACGGTTGCAGGGATTGTATAAAATTTACATTCACAATCGTGGACCGATGAATGCGAATGAAGTGATTCGGATCGAGCTTGGCCTCGAGACTTGTGAGACTTTCGTTGATAAAGTGTTTAGTTTTTTCTTTATGCAATAGAACACTGTCACCAGCGCCTTCAAAATATACCACCTCTTCCACGGCAACAAAATGATACTTCTTATTCTCCTTTACTAAAATACGTTTCAGAAATTTTGCAGTACTGTCCTTTTCAAATGTAGCTTTTTGACTTAGTGTATTAAACAACTTTTCAATGGCCTGCAGATTTACCTGTTCCTGCGAACCTATTTTATACCGGCGAGCTTTCTCCAATGCTGCGAACAACTGCTCCGCTTCAACAGGCTTCAACAGATAATCAATGGCATGCATCTGAAAGGCTTTCAACGCATACTCGTCATACGCGGTAATAAAAATCACAAGCGGACGCGAATCAGGCGCCACTTCTTTTAACGCATCGAGTCCGTTTAACTCCGGCATATGTATATCCAACAGCAAGACATCCGGACTTCCGTTTTTTAATGCCTTTACAACTTCCTTTCCATTGCGACACTCTCCTTCTATCTGCACCCAGGGCAGCTCCGCCAAATAGGTCTTCAACATATCCCGCACCAGCGGCTCATCATCAGCAAGTAAAACAGTCAGGTTGTTCATCAGATAACTATATGTCTATTTTTTACAATTCGTACTATATCTCCAAAATGTTTGCGAACAGAGAAACTTTAAAAGTAACGATTCCCGGTTAATTCAAGCATCTGCCTCATTCACGATAACCTGGTCAGCTCAGTGGCTTTTTTGCCACGTATGGAGTGCATTATATATTTAATTACCTTTAAAGTAAAATTTCTTTCCGAGTGGTATCGAAATTCATTAAAAATAAAATAGACTAAACATGCCCCTTGACATCGGAAACAGGCAAGAGAGCCTGTTATACTCAGGTGCCACCGAATGGAAACAGTTTCGCAAGTATAACTGGATCTTCTGGTCAGTCATTGCACTCATCACCTATCTGCAAGACTTCCTGGCGCACGTGTTCAGTGGTCTTGAAATGAGTTGGCTAAGCTCGTCTCTGTATATATTCGTCTGGTTGATCTGGGGAGTGATGACGCCTTTTATTATCCGGCTCACCTTGCGATATCCCATCCAGAAGAACAAACTGGCCAAAAGTATAACGGTACACTTCCTGATTGGTATTTGCATGGCCGTTGTTATTGAGCTGATCGAAGCCGCGCTTCTCATGATCGTGGGGTCATGGCTTTTGAATTTAGCTTCGGCCGAACGAATGATGCAGACTTACCTCTTCTATACATTTCACGTACGCATTCTGGTTTACTTCCTGATCGTTGCTGTTACTTCTGCACTGGATTATTTCTATAAGCAAAGCTTAAGTGAAAAACATCGCACGCAGTTAAAATCGGAACTGGTATCTGCACAATTGAAGGCGTTGAAGATGCAGATCCAACCACACTTTCTGTTTAACACACACCAGGCTATCGTTGCCCTCATTCTGAAGAATGAAAACAAGAAGGCAAGTAAAATGCTCTCCGAATTAAGTGCACTTCTTCGGTTAACACTCGATATATCGGAACAACAACTTGTTTCGCTCAAAAAAGAAATCAGTACTATATCGTTGTATTTAAATATACAGCAGACGCGATTCTCTGACCGCCTGCAAGTTCGTGTAGATATACCGCAGGAACTCGAAGAATGCCTGGTGCCTGCATTCATTATCCAACCGCTGGTAGAAAATGCGATACAGCATGGCTTTGCTCCGTATGGCGAACCCGGTAAAATTGAAGTGTCGGCATGGCGTGACAATGAAATACTAACGATATCGGTGCGTGATGACGGAGGCGGTCTTGGCGGAAACAACTCTGCCGGAACAGGCATCGGCATCAAAAACATTTTGTCGCGACTCTCCGAACTCTATGGAGAAAACAACTA
>CAMLLI010000748.1 GCA_946480685.1 uncultured Flammeovirgaceae bacterium
GACTGCGCTATAATCAGATCTTCAGAACGGCTATAGTACTCTTGCAACGATGCACGCAGACGTTCCAGGTTTACTTCGTTGGTCTGGAATTTCTTCTCGGCTTCTTTATACATCTGGTAAAATTCCTCTTTTACGAACTGACGCAGCTTGATGATCTTGTAAGCTTCCTTCAGTTTCTCCAGACTTACCAGTACTTCTTCGCGGATCACCAGCTTCTGCTGATTTACCATGTGCACTGCATTGGCGCTTTTGTCGTTGGCAATTTTAGTTTCCAGCGGTGTTGTTACAAATGTTCCAAGGCTAAGTCTCACACCAAAGTTATAGCGCGGATAGAACGTTGAGCGTTCATTGCTGTTCGGCTCAATGGTAAACTCATTCAAGTTACCCACGGCGTATATATTATCCAGCCATGACCAGCGTGCGAGATTTCTTTCTTTCTTGGCGATCTCTACATTCTGCTGTACAATTTTGTTAGACGGGTGGTTCCTCCAGGCAAGCTGTACCAGACGTTCATCGAAGGTAACAGCCGTAATGCGCTCCGGAATAACAATTTTATTATAGTCAACTGTCTGCGCGGTGGCAATCAATGGCACAAGAATAAAGAGCACCGTTTTAAAAATTTTCATATGGGTTATTCTGTTGTATAGTAGTTACTTTATCAAGTTCGCGAAGCCTTACAATCATAGCCATGATCGCATAGAAGATCAATACGTTTGGCACCTGTATCAATACCTGCTGCGGATAGTTTCCGATTACGATACTGAATACAACGGCCACCAGGGCGGCCATATAGGCTTTTAATTCGGGTGATCGCATCCGGTAATAGTTTCGTATCCCTACGATCAATATAACGGCAAAGAAGGCGCAATACAGCAACAGGCCCACCCAGCCCAACTCCACGGCTACACGCACAAAACCACTGTCGGGGGCGAAACTGGCGAGTGGCGATCCGGGGTTAAAACGTTGTCCCCATATACCGATACTTCCCAACCCTGCACCGAACGGATGTGAATGAATATAGGGCTTGATAAACTCCTGGCTTCGTTCGCGCACCTGGAATGACGGGTCTTCACTCGGCTTGAATGCCGAACGAATCCGCTCCAGACTATTGGTGCTGAGGAATGGACCAACACTGCGGATATCCGAAAAGATAATCGCGGCACCTACCGCCAAACCAAACGCGGCAAACGCCAGTGTCCTGGTTTGAAATGTAAGCAACGCATAGAATATAAATCCGGCCGGTAACATAGCATACGCTGTACGTGTACCCGCATATACCATCGCCAGCAACATAACCAACGCGCTAAATCCGAGAAATACTTTATACAGGAATTTAAAAGGACCAGTAAGTAAAGTAATGCAGAGTAAACCGGAGAATGACATGAGTACACCAAATACCGTAGGGTCGTTGAGGAACGAGAAGATACGATAGCGGCCCCAGTTGAAAATCAATTTATAGCGGAACTCATCGGCAGCCACCCAGCTTTTCTCAAAGGGCAACAAACCATGAAACTCCTGGAATAATCCATATAGTCCGCAAACCAGCGACAGCACGATCCACATGTTCAGCAGTACTTTGAAGAAAGACATACTGTCGATCGCATCGAGAATGATGAAGTAGAAGATCATCAGGATCGCTATACCACGAATCACAAATATCCACGCCTGCGTATTGGCAACGGGGTTGAAGAATTCCAGTACGTTATATATAATCCAGGCCCATACTACATAACTGATCGGTCCCTTCGCCAGGTTATAATCATTCGCCTGCCATTTACGGATCAGCAACCCGATGAGCATCACTACCAGGAATACATCCAGCACAATACCCAGCGGCACACCGGATGATACACGGTTGAGTCCTTGCAGGAAATAGGATATAATGAGCAATACAATAATTCCGAATTTCAGATTTACCAGTGAGTATAGCACAGTAGGTATACCAATGGCCATACCAATCACCAGGAAACCGAAGACCGGTCCGAAAACAGAAAATGAAAAACCAATGCCTACTGAAACGAAGAGTAACACGACATATATCAAAGGCGATTGTAATAATCCTTTTGAAGAACGAGGCGTAAGCGTAGCCTTCCGCTCCTTCAGTGTAGGATCAGCCGTAAAATCCAGGATATAGTTTTTCTTCTCCTGCACGCCTAGAATATAATGATTGAAAAGAAAATGATATTCACAGCGATGCTCATAATGATGAGCAGCCATTCCATAATACGGTGATGAACCGGAATGTCGAACTCAGTATTGTCGTTGGTATTCTCGTTCACGTTATCCATATACCTTTTTGTTTTCTATTAACGGTGTTACAATCTCCCAGAACTTTTCAACGCGTGCAGCCCAGGTGTTATGACTGGCCATATCCATACGCTGTTTCTTTTTTGATTCCGCATCGGTGCTGATCTCCTCACCTACGGCTTTCACAAAACCATCGATGGAATTTTCAACCCGTATGGTGTTACCGAAGTCTTCGAGATCCGGCGAAAAACCCGTTGTGACAATGGGCTTTCCTGCCGCCAGGTATTCATTGAGTTTTAATGGATATATACTGGCCGTCAGATCATTTCTCAGAAACGGTATAATCGCGCAATCTATATACTTGAGGTATGCCGGCAAATCGCTAAAGGGTTTCTTTCCGGTAGAGATCACGTTGGGAAGTCGCTCCAGCTTGTCCTTGTCGGCTTCATGCTCCGGGCCTACCATCAGAATAATTTTATCGGCATGCGTGCGCGACAACGTGTTGAGCAATTCGTAATCAATACGAAAGTCCACATGTCCAATATAGCCAATTATTTTTTTAGACTCCAGCCCTTTCAGTTCAACGGGACGTAAAAGGGGTTCATACACCGCTTTTTGGAAATGACCGAAGTCTGCAGCGTTCGGCAAACAATGTACGTTGCTGGCATGTCGCAGCGCCATCTCGTGAAGCTTCTTGGATGTTGTGATCGTTACATCGTATTCACGCATCACATCGGCTTCCAAAACTTTGCCGTGCTTCCCTATATATTTTGATTCCGCTATATTATCTACACAATGATATACTGTTAACTCGGGGTTAAACTCAGTAACATCCTGCAGGTAAAACGGATTGAATGAATTGATAAAAATGAAGCGCGATATATCATACCGCTTGATGGCCGTACGCAGCGCCTGGTTCACCACGTGATTATTGACGCGCGACAGTGAGCTGTATAATTTTCCGTACGGTATAAAGTTAATCGGTATTACCGCTTTT
>CAMLLI010000749.1 GCA_946480685.1 uncultured Flammeovirgaceae bacterium
CGACAACGGTGGTGAACCCGATCACGGATATTGACTTTACCATTGAAGATGCGGTGGAAGACGGAACCGGTGCCTTGAAGATCTGTGCAGAGAACGGATTGAAGCAGCTGATCGGTATACCTTCTCATACAACAGGATTGAATGTTACGGAATTTACAAGTCTCACGGCCGGCTTAACGGTAAACCTGGTGGATGAGAACTGGTACGTGAATACGGACAATGTCATAGCCGGTTCGTACTTTGTAAAATATACCTATACCAATGGCTTGGGAGCAACCTCGGAGTTTATACGCAAGATCGTAGTATATGCAGCTCCGCGCGCCCTTATCCGTACCAGCAATGCATGCGTAACGGATGCAGCTAAATTTGCAAGTGTATCCGACATTCCAAACAATACATTCAACAGCAAGATCACACAATACCTGTGGAATTTTGATTTCGGTGGCTTGACCAGTGCCGACTCCGCTACTTCGCTTGTGTACAATGAGCCGGGTATATATGATGTAAGCCTTACCGTAACAACCGATGAAGGATGCTCGGATAATGTTATCCAAAGTATACAGGTTGGACCGCAGCCGAAAGTTGATTTTGACTGGACAAAGATTTGCAGCGGACAAACTACACAGTTCGTTGATAAATCCAGTATATCACTGGGATCGATCGTTGAGTATAGCTGGGATTTTGATGATGGCGATGTGCTGCCGTTTGGTATTAAAGATACCATGGTGCCACCAGACCCGCGTACGTCCAATACCTATAATAATCCTCATCACAAGTATGCATCGTTCCAGGCGTATAACGTAACGCTGCGCGTGAAGACGGATGTGGGCTGTTTAAAAGATACAACTCGCCAGATATATATAGTAGACTATAACCAGCCGGTATCTGACAACGGCTATGAAACTGACTTCGAAGATGGTCAGGGTACCTGGATACGGGTAGAGGAGGCGAACCAGCAGTCAAGCTGGACGTTTGGTGCGATCGATGGTCAGAATATCAACCAGGCGTACTCCGGCACGAACGCGTGGTGGACCGGTGCCAATACCGTGGCAGCCAACAATTATTTCAGTACGTATTATCCGAATGAACAATCTTATGTCATTGGACCGTGTGTGAACCTGGAAGGATTGAAACGTCCGATGGTTGCACTGAAATACTGGTCTGATTCCGATAAGAATTTTGATGGTGCTGTATTACAATACTCATCCGATGGAGGTCGCACATGGGAAACTGTGGGTACCGATAATGGTGAAGGTATAGAATGGTACAACGGTTCTGACTTGAGCGGTGAACCGGGCGGACAGGATAACTTTGCGTGGACGGGTACAACCGATGGCTGGAAGGATGCCCGCTTTAACCTCAACGAGTTGCCGAAAGATACCGTGGTGTTCCGTATAGCATTCGGTAGTAACAGCGACAACAACCCGGGAACAATATCAAACGGTTTTGCCTTCGATGATATATATATAGGGGAGAAGAACAGGAACGTGCTGATCGAGCACTATACCAACGATGGTAATTCATCCTTCCAGTTATCGGAAGAATATATAGATGAACTGCAGTCGAACGATTTCATCAAGCTGCAATATCATTTGGCATCGCCCGGGCTGGAAGACGCGATCAATGCAGCAAACCCGATCGACAACAACGCGCGTGCACAGATCTATGGTATACGGCAACCGCCGGCTACCATTATGGATGGTATATTGAATGAATACTATGGAAAAGACTTCAACGGCTTTACCGGTAACATCACAGCAGTAGACATCGATCGCAGATCACTAGAAGATCCTTCGTTCGATATCACGATTAGCATTGATGGAACAACTGCTGCCGATGTATTGAAGGCCGATATACAATATACCTTTATCGACAAGGTTAACTCGTTTGCACCTCCCATCATATTGCAGGCAGCGTTGGTTGAGAATGGTGTAAATGGTAACAAGTTCTCAATGCGCAAGTTGCTATATGGTCCTGAAGGTTTCATCATCAATGATCCGCTGGTGGCAGGCACTCCGGTAACCTATAGCAAACCGGATGCAGAAGAAACACACCAACTCGCAACACCAATAGCGCATGGCGACAGCCTGTATATCATCGCCTTTGCACAGGATAAGCAGACCCGCAGAATACTGCAGTCGGTAATTGTGAAAGTAGAGGAGACAAAAGTATCGCAGACTCCGGTAGGTATAGCAGACGATCCGGCGGTTGCTGCTTTGCAGGATCTGAAGATATACCCGAACCCGGCTTCACAAAATATCAAGCTATACCTGGGCGATAAACTGAGTCGTGATTATACCTGGAAACTTATCGATCAGCGTGGTATAACCATCTTGCACGGAGATGTGAACCGTGACCTTACATCACCACAAGAGATTGACGTTACCCGCATTGCCAACGGTATATACTTCATGGCCATACAAACCGGTGACCGGTCGGTGCTCTATACGAAAGTGGCGGTAATGAATCAAAATTAAGCAGAACAGAATCACGCTGCCGGAAGTCCTTCTTTGGATAACTCCGGCAGCATGCTATAGCACTGGTCTATAAATTCGTTGGCGATACGTTCCACTTCAACCAGGTTTGTTTCCTGTTTACTGTTCTCTTCAATAAACACTATATCACTGCGAAGCGAGTCGAGTCCCATCAGGATGAATGAAGGTTTGATCTGGTGCGCCAGCCGCGAAAGTTTTATCCAGTCCTGGATGTTCATGGCAGTCTTCATGTCTTCCAATACCTGTGGTATAGTCTGAATGAACGTGAGTACCATCTCACGGATAAACTCTTCGTTGTTGCCGGATACTGATCGCAGGTATGCGAGGTTGTAGGAGGGAACCACCTTCATCGCGGCAGGTCGCAGTTCGGTCGAGAGCGGCTTTATCTTCAGGTCATCAAATAACTTCTGGTATAAATCTTCCGGAGTAAAAGGTTTCGGAAGATAATCGTTCATGCCGGCTGCTATGCATTTCTCAACGTCTTTGGCAGTAGCGTTTGCAGTGAGGGCAATGATCGGGAGGTTTGCAGATTGTTCCATCATGCGAATCGCCTTGGTTGCTTCAAAGCCATCCATCACCGGCATCTGCACATCCATCAGTATAACATCAAAGTAATTGTTCTTGATCTTTTCGATCGCCACCAATCCGTTCTCGGCTTCATCAATAAAGCATTGCCATTTCTTTAATATACTCTTGGCATAGAGCCGGTTTATATCATTGTCTTCTACCAGCAACACGCG
>CAMLLI010000750.1 GCA_946480685.1 uncultured Flammeovirgaceae bacterium
AGAAGCCTTCGTACTCACCGCCGGTTGCTGTTGTATGGAACGGCTGTTTACGCTTATCGGTATCCGCGAATTTCTCGTAAGGTTTACCTAATGCGTATGGAAGCTCATCGCCCTCCAGATCAAGTGACGGTGTTAAATGTATACCATTCCATCCACCCCAGTCATTGTCCAGTGAGTAGCGCGCTTGATAGTGCATCATCGCATTGTACATCCAGCCGAACTCATATATATTCTTGGCGTGCGGGAACTCAAATATATTCTCAGGCGATTTATAGCCTTTTACACCGGAGCGGAACGGACCACGATAATCCTGGTCAATTGTATAGGTACCATACGCGCCATCAATGATGTCTTGTGCGTACTCAGCACATTGTGTATACATGGCAGTACCAACCCACTTCTCAGCATTCAGGTATAAACGCACCAGCAGTGAAGCCGCACCAGCCTGATCCCAACGTCCGGAGCGTCCGTTCTTCGGAAGACCTGGTAAAGATTCCTTCAACTCTTTTTCTATATAGGTAAAGAGTTCCTGTGGCGTTGATTGAGCCTTGATGGTTTCTACATCCTCCACAATGGGTACACTGCGGAAGAAATCAATCAGGAAGAAATAGAACCATGCACGCAACGTTCTGATCTCTGCTATATGTTGAGCTTTATCTGTTTCCGTTAATCCGAGAGAAGGATAGTCAAGTTTCTGCAGATCGCGTAGCAACACATTACACTGTCCTATACCTTGATACGGTCCTACCCAACCGCCATAGATCTGGCCCTGGTCCTGGTTCCATGCGTGGTTGTGCAGGCGAATCCAGTTACCATCGTCATAACCGTGTTTACCTTTTTGTGTCCACACGAACTGATCGGCTGTTAATTCCTGCAGCAACCACCGGTCGCCATCCCATCCGCACCAGTGCGCGTGTTCATACGGACGCACGAGTGCTGCGATAACGGAGTTCTTATCCTGGTAGTATACATCTGCAGGCAATACATCAAATGCTTCTTCATCCAGGTTTGTACATGACGATGCTACTACTACTGTAATGAGCAACGTATAGCGCAATATATTTTTCATCATACTTTTCATAAATAGATTTATAGGATCGTACTTAGAAACCAACCTGCACACCAAGTGCGAAGTTGCGTACAACAGGGTATACGTTGAGACTGCCCATGCCTGGCTCCAGACCGGTTACACCTATAGCAGCAGGATCAAGTCCTGTAAAGCCGCTTAATGTAAACACGTTGCGCACAGTACCGTATATACGGAGGCTGCTGATTCTGCCCTGTCCTACATTAGGAGACCAGCCAAGTGTAATGTTCTCAAGTCTGAAGTAGTCGCCATCTTCCAGGAAGTAATCGGTAATTACTTTACCACTGGTGATATGTCCGTTGCGGCCATAAGCATCTTCAAGCAAGTTTACGTTGGGCTCAGCCTGCAGACCATAGTACATCTGGTATAGATTCATGATCTGGTAATCGAAGCGTCCGCGGAAGAAGAGGGACAAATCGAATCGTTTATAGTTGAAGGTATTACCGAACGATAATTCATAGCGTGGCATACCATGTCCTATATAGGTCTTATCGCGGTTTGCATCCGCTTGTGTAGAAGCTACGATCGCTTCACCACCAACCTCTGCATTTTTCCAGATGAGTATTTTTCCATCTTCATCTACACCGGCATATTTATATCCCCAGAAGCTTCCGATCTCAGTTCCTTCTTCAAGACGATACGCTGGACCCGGGTTACCTGGTGAAGGAAGATCGCCCATATAGCGGAAGTCTGCCTTGAACTTGTCATCTCCGAATTTATCCATACGCGACTTGGTGTAGGATCCGGTAAGATTTATAGTATAGCTGAAGTCAGAAGATTTGATAGCGTTCCATGCTACAGTCAATTCAACACCGCGCGCACTCTGCGTACCTACGTTTACGAACATACGGTCATGCAGGTATGGAGGCACAGGCACGAGGTAGTCGTTGATCAGATCACTTCCTTTACGAATGAAGCCATCGATGCTACCGCTTACGCGATTGTCAAACAATGCAAAGTCAAGACCTACGTTATAGGATATCTGTTTTTCCCAGCGAAGATCAGGGTTGTAGTTGTTACCCGGACCATATACCTGTATCCACTGGCCTTCATCGTTCTGATAACGACCATAGCCCTGATACTTAGCCATAGAAGTATAGCGATCGAAACCAGCACGGCCTGTTACACCATACGACACGCGTAACTTCAGATCGTTGATCATGTCCACGTCTTGTACAGCAGGCAATGAAGATATACGCCATGCTGCTGATACGGCAGGGAACAATCCCCATTTGTTATTCGGACCGAACTTGGTGTTACCTTCATAACGGAATGATCCCATTAAATAGTAACGATCATCGTAGCTATAGGTAAGACGTCCTAAGAATGCAATTGTTTTTTCCTTGCTTCTCCAGGAGTCCATCACATCCGACATGTTGATGGCAAGACCATTACCGTAGTTACCTGCGCTGATGTTGTTATAGCTATATGCATCGGAAGGGAAACGTCTGTTTTGTGCCCAGTGTCCTTCGTTGTTGAATTCCTGGTAAGAATAACCACCGAGTACTTTTATATCATGACGATCGATTGTTGTATTATAGTTACCAATCCACTCCAATGTATAGTCTGTCCAACGTTCATCCTGTAAACGCGCACGACCGGTAAACCCGCCGTTGATTGACTCTGAAGATTTACCGCTATAGTATTCTTTCAGCAACATGTCTTGAGCCTGGCGAGCGAGTTTTACTTCTGTGCTCAGGTTCTTCAACAGGTTCAGTTTAACATTGAAATCGAATATAGAGTATACACGTTCCGCACGAATGTCGCGGGTCTTCAACGCCTGCACAGGGTTGTATGTATCATAGCCCTGCAGGTTGTTATAGAAGCCCGGCTTGTTGGGGTCCATTACCGCAATGGTAGGATTCAATTTTACAGCTTGCTGAAATGCTCCGTAATTGTTTACCGGATTTCCGAAATCAGTTCCGAGCAGATCTTCATTGGCTACACGATACGATATATTTCCTCCCAGCTCGAGGAAACCGTTGAGTGCGCGCTGTACAAAGTTTGTACGCAAGCCATACTCTTTTCTTCCGGATGCTATATCTATACCATCTTTTGTACGATAGTTTGTAGAGATACGCAGCGTAGTGTTTTCGTTACCACCCGATACAGCAAGAAAATGGTTTTGTCCGATGTTGTCGG
>CAMLLI010000751.1 GCA_946480685.1 uncultured Flammeovirgaceae bacterium
GTTTTGGCATGGAGCGCCTGGCGTGGTATTACTTTGAAGCAGTTCTCCACAAACTGTTTATACTTCGTAAAGGTCGTCCCCTTCAACACTTCGTTGCCACCATACATAGCATCGTTAAATAGCGGATGGCCGAGGTACTTCATGTGCGCGCGTATCTGGTGCGTACGGCCTGTCTCAAGTTTACATTCAACCAACGATACATAGCGCAGATCACGAAGCAAGCTATAGTGTGTAATGGCATGTCGGCCCATGTCGTTGTTGGGAAATGCAGCTGTTACACGTCTGTCTTTTAAACTTCGTCCTACATTTACATTGATCGTCCCGCTTGGTTGTGTGGGCACGCCCCAAACCAGCGCATTATAGGTGCGCTCGATGGAATGATCAAAGAACTGTTTGGCCAATCCCGTAAGGCTAACTTCATCTTTGGCAATCACCAATAAGCCAGAAGTGTCTTTATCAATACGATGGACTAAACCCGGGCGACCTTCATTGCCTTTCATCTGTGGTAAATTCTGAAAGTGATATGCCAGTGCATTCACTACGGTGCCATTCCAGTTCTGATAGGCAGGATGCACCACCATGCCCGCAGGCTTATTGATGACGAGCAGATGATCATCTTCAAAGACTATATCCAGCGGTATATTTTCAGGAATGATCTCGGTGTCACGCGGGGGTTCCGGCAAAGAAACCGTGACAACATCATTTGGATGAATTTTATAGTTTGGCTTGATCGCCTTATCATTTACCCGAACAAAACCATCGTGTATACCGGTCTGTAACTTGGTTCGTGTTACATTGGGCAATCGATCCATCAAAAATTTATCAATGCGAAGCAGGCTTTGCTTGGGGTCCGCTACGATGCGATGGTGTTCAAACAATTCATCATCATCACCGTCATCCGGAAGTATAACATCATCACTCATTTCGTGCTTCGCAGTTTTTTTCTTTTAAAATGATATTCGTTTAGTATAGCAGCTTCATTCAGAATATGGCGGATGCCATCTTCATTCTCTTCCGCTTCGGCCACGCTATGGAAGGTAATCGACTTAACATGCTTGCGTCCTTTAAACTCCAGCATCTTGGCATCGTCAGAGAGTTCGTATCCTTTTGTAAAGGCAAATTCAACGCCCTCCGGCAACGGATTGAGGTAACACAACTGTCCATAGAAATAGAAATGCGGTACCTTGTTGCTCATCTTTTCCTCCACGTGCCGCCCCAGGTCCATCACCCACGACCGAAGAATGGTCATGATTTCACGATTCGGTTCCTGGCTTTCAGCGATGAAACGTGATACTATCATATTGCAAAAATAACTTTCTCTGTGTTCATTGTATAGGTCTGCTAAAAGAATCGTTCCCCAGCAGCAGACTATATGTGAAAAGACGGCACCATGTACCCATGAGACACGATCGATAATTACCGGGCATGGAAATAGTATAAATAATAAAAAAGCATGCTGAAAACAGAACCAATGTACGCTGGTTCATGTTTAATAACTCACATCGGAGGTCCTTATGGTTTTTGCTGATGATATTCGGAAAACAATTTTAAAACTTGCTGATGAGCGTGGCGCTGAAAAAACGTTTTGCCCATCGGATGTAGCACAGGCCATTGATCAAAAAAACTGGCAGATGCTGGTTGACCAGGTTGAACTTGTCGCCACTACACTTATACAGGAAGGCAAACTTATCGCTACCGACAAAGAACCCTTCCGGTTCAGAAAGAAATAGAATAGGACAATCCCTGTCCGTTCTCATTAATAATCTCTTTACGATTTGATAACACCTATACTTTTGCGCTCTGCAGTGAAAATGGAATTTTTAAGCTGTGGATCCGGAGCGCTCCGATATTATACTTTTCAAACAGATACAGGCCAACGATCGCCTGGCACTTAACACGCTGTTTACCCAATACTATGAAAAGCTCTGCCGGTTTGCCAACACATACCTGCGCCACGCAGTCGAAGCTGAAGAAGTAGTTGCCGATGTATTTGTATACCTCTGGAAGAACCGGCACCAGCTCACGATCGAAAAAAATCTCAAGGCATACCTCTATATCGCTGTAAAGCATGCTGCCCTTGCCGTGTTAAAAAAGCAGCAGCCGTTGTACGAAGACCTTGATGATATACTTTTGGAAACCGACTTTGCTGACTTTACTACACCGGAGCAGGCGCTTGTGCAAAAAGAACTTCAACACCATATAGACGTTGCCATTGGCGCCTTGCCACACCGTTGTAAGCAGGTTTTTATGATGAGTCGGTATGACAACTTAACTTACCGGGAGATCAGCGAGATATTGGAGATCTCCGAGAATACGGTAGAGAACCATCTTGTAAAAGCTCTGAGTCATTTACGCAAAGCGCTCAGGCAATACCAGCATCCGGAAAATCACGCGGGTGCGTTAACAGAAGCTTAACTTTTTGATAATACCGGGCACTGGTGGGGTGGCGGCTATAATGATCTCTTCTAGTATAGTAAACCAAATGCTATGCAGGAGAAAATCCCGACAAACCTTATTGTACGTTACCTCTCTGAAGAAGCTACCGAACAGGAAAAGAAAGAATTACTGGATTGGGTAGCCGAAGATATATCGCATCAGAAAATATTTCACGAATGGTCTGCTTCCTGGGAGCAGGCTTCTCAAAGCAGATCTCAATTCGATCTTCCATCAGCGCTTCAGAAACTCAATTACCGGATTGATGTACACGAAGAAGAGCAAAAGAAAACCCGAACGCTGTCGTGGCAAAAAATTGCTGCATCGCTTGCTGTATTTCTCGCAGCCGGTATTGCCATTTATGTACTCGGCAAATATTCAGAGTCACGGTCAGAAGAACTTACCTATACTGAACAACACGCAGCGACAGGCAAACAGGTTAGTATAAAATTAAGCGATGGTTCCATCGTTCAGCTCAATTCAAATGCCTCCCTGAAATACCCGGAGACATTCAAAGGATTTAAGCGCGAAGTATATTTAACCGGAGAAGCATTTTTTGAAATTGAAAAAGATTCACTCCGTCCTTTCATTATCCATACCGGAGAATTTTCCACGCATGTACTCGGTACTTCATTCAATGTAAATGCAACCGGTGATAATATCATTGTGAGTGTTGCCACCGGAAAGGTGCGTGTTATGCAAGGCGACAACATGCAGGTGTTATTACCGAACGAGAAGGTTACATACTCACGCACCCATCACACCATGCTGAAAGAACCGGCCGATCTC
>CAMLLI010000752.1 GCA_946480685.1 uncultured Flammeovirgaceae bacterium
TTCTTACTTCTTACTTCTTACTTCTTACTTCTTACTTCTTACTTCTTACTTCTTGCTTCTTACTTCTTACTTCTAAAACCTGAACCCATAACTCACAAACGGAATCAGCCCAAACAACCCTGGCTGCTCGTAACGCAACGTATTGGTTGTCTCATCCTGTTCTATACTTATACCGACAGGGTTTGCACGGTTATAGGCATTATATACCCCGACAAACCATTGGTACTGAAATTTGCGTTCGGGCTTGCCTCTGAACTTAACACCAAAATCAAGACGATGCGTATCGGCAAGTTTTACCTGGTTAATGCCCGAATAGATCGGCACGAGATCGACACCTGTTAATGTTGGTGCCAGTGTAACATACTGTCCTATAACAGGAGTAAAGCGTGAACCGGAAATATACTCCCATACAGCAGACACAGCCCAGCGTTTGCTGATGGCGTATTGCATGACTATAGCACCGTTGTGTCTGCGATCGTAGCGTGAAGGAAATCGTTCGCCACCATTGATCTCGTTATACTGTCGCCACGACCATGATAATGTATAGCTGATCCAACCGGTAAATTTACCGGCATCCTTGCGGATCAAAAACTCCAGGCCGTATGCACTGCCCGAGCCTTGTATAAGTTTAGATTCAAAATCGTTGTTCAGAAAAAGATTAGTCCCTTCTTCATAACCAATCAGACTGTTCATGGATTTATAGTATGCTTCTGCGGAGAGGAAAATATTTTTCTTTGTGAGCGCGCGTTGCCATGCCAGCGCCACCTGGTGCGAGGTTTGCGGACGAATGCTTGCTGTAACCGGATACCATATATCTGTTGGCGATGTAACGGCAGAGTTCGATATACGGTGCATATACTGCACCATGCGCGAGTAACTGAACTTCAAGGCTTCATCGTTGTTGATAGCATACCGTATTGAAACGCGCGGCTCGGGGTAAAAGTATACTTTATCTTTTACGGCTGCCATTGATGCACGTACACCGGCATTGAAACGCCATCGTTCGGACACTGGCCATTCATACTGTGCGTGCAATGCCATTTCGTTGGATAGCCGGCCATCTGTTGCGCTACTCTCGAATAACTCGGCTATAGTACCTTGTGAGTTTATTATGTTAGGACTCACCGCATGACGTGTCCACTCGGCACCACCCTTAAATATACCTTGTCCGAAGAGCGAATCTTTTTGCAGCAGCACACGTGCGCCATAATCTTCTATATCCGATAGCGCGCGAAGCTCGTTTTCTTCAAATGCATTTCGAATGTTGTATTTATACTCCGAACGTATCAGCGAAACAGAACTATTCCAGTTATTTTTTAAGCGATGGTTCCACTGCAGTGATAAACTTGTATTGCCCGCTTCATACTCGGTAAGAAATCCATCACCATCATTATCGCGATCGCGAAACAGCTCGAGCTCATCTACACCTCCATAGTAACTCACCTCGATGCGATCGCGCGCAGAAGGTTTGAAAATCAATTTACCGTTCAGATCATAGAAGTAATATGGAAGTTCTTCGTTGCCGATTGCTTTCACTACCTGATCGATATAAGTTCTTCTGCCTGCTACCCACAGACTCGCTTTATCTTTCACCAGGGGTTGTTCCACAAACAAGCGCGACGCTATTACACCTATATCTCCGGACATGCGTGTTTTGGCGGCCACATCATCAATTGTCTCAATGTTAAGTATAGATGATAATCGTCCGCCAAACTCAGCCGGGAAACCTCCGTTAATCGCTTCAACTTTATTTAGTATATCCGGATTGAACACAGACAAAAATCCAAGCATGTGGCTTGGGTTATAAATCGGTACATCATCGAGTAATACAAGGTTTTGATCGGCAGCACCTCCGCGTACAAACAAGTCGGAACTTCCTTCCACACCACGCACCGTACCAGGTAATAACTGTAATGCTTTAATTACATCGGCTTCACCTCCTAATACCGGGAGCATACGAATATCTTCCTGGGTGAGTAAATATGTACTCGTACGGTTGGTTTGCAACATGTCTTCCTGGGGATTACGTTGCCCTATAATTTCCACTTCCTGCAGATGACCTGCTGTTGATTGAAGTGAAACCGACAATGTGGTGTCACGTCTTAGTACGAAAGTCTGCCGGTATATTTCATGACCTACAAAAGAAACAACGATGGTTTTCCTGCCACGTGGCAATGCTTTTGAAAATTTACCATCATTGGAGGTTGCCATATTTACCGAGTCGGGGTAAATAAAAACATAAGCAGAAGGAAGACGTTCTCCGGCCTGATCGCGCACCACACCTTTCAGTGTTACAGTCTGCGCCATAGCGCTGTGCATGCCAACGATCAAAAGTATTCCAGCCAGCCGTCTCATGATACAGTTGTTCCCAGGGAATTAGTGAATAACAAAATAGTAAAACATAACGACACATGATCATGTTAATTTTGTTATTGATAAAAAAATGATTTTTACAGTATGTAAAAACCTACATGCTTTTTTAGCAGCAATTGTGCTAATCGAAGTCTGGTAAAAGTCTTATTTTGAAGTTTTAAGTACGAATGCGCTCCTCTCTCGTAATTTTATCGATGTTGTTGCTGGCAGGATCATTACCGGTACTGGCATCTGAAAAGAAAGACAGCATTCGTTTAGCCGGAGTAATAGATCTGGCAACGGATATTTACCTGTCTGATCCTGACTCTGCTATAGCACTTGCCAATGCTGTAGTGGCTGAGAGTATACAGCGCAACGATTCGTATTTTCTTGCGGCCAGCTATTACATTCTTTCAAAAGCCAGTTGGACAAAAGCGAATTACCGGCTTAGCATCGAGTATGGTTTCAAAGCGCTGAAGTTAACAGAGAATTCACCGTATATTCATTTACGGGGATTATGCCTGTTGTCGCTTGCCAGAACTTCAATAGAGCTCCGCGACTTCGAACAGGCTGATGCGTTTCTGAAACGCTCGCGACAACTCGCCTCTGCACACCACGATACCCGATTACTTGCAGATACATATCGTGAGCGATCGATGTTACTATCGGAAAAAGGTGAATATGATTCGGCTTTGCATTTTGTAGATAACGGTCTGGTATTATATAAAGACTTAAAAGATACCCTCAACACAAGTATACTCTATAGTCGCAAAGTAAAGATATACTATACGCTTCACGATTATAAAAAAAGCATGGCCTACAACCGGATGGCGCTACACCTGGATAGCGTTGTAGGCAATA
>CAMLLI010000753.1 GCA_946480685.1 uncultured Flammeovirgaceae bacterium
GTGCTGCCTACGATACAAGCTATACCGCCAAAAAGAAATATACTGAAGCCTATACATCCTGGAAAACAGCATCCGATAAAGCTGCAGCAGCAGGAAAAGACAAACCCCGCGAACCTAAGAATCCCGATCCGCATCGCGATCAGCACAACCCGGCAGTATTGTACAATGGCATGATTGCTCCACTGGTGCCTTACGCTATACGCGGTGCAATCTGGTACCAGGGCGAATCGAACGGACCAACGGCCAGGCTATACGACACAATCATGGAAACACTTATTGCTACCTGGCGAAAAGGCTGGAAGCAGGGAGATTTTCCTTTTCTGTATGTACAGATTGCCAACCATCAGGTTCCCGTAAACGAACCGGTTAAAGATGATCCCATGGTATGGGTGCGTGATGCTCAACTTCGGAATCTCTCAATTCCAAACACCGGCATGGCTGTAGCAATCGACAATGCTAATCCCGACAACCCCAACGACATCCATCCAAAAAATAAACAAGCTATAGGCAAACGACTCGCTTTGATTGCACAGGCAAAAGTATATGGCGACAAAGCGCTTGAATACTCCGGGCCGCTATATTCAACCATGAAAGTGGAGGGCAATGCAATCCGTATATACTTTAATCATGGTAAGTCATTAAAGATTCATGGCGATGTGCTTCAAGGATTTGCCATTGCCGGCAGCGATAAGCAATTTGTATGGGCCACCGCACGGGTAGACGGAAACTCCGTGATTGTATATAGTCCGGAAGTAAAAGAGCCTGTGGCAGTACGCTATAACTGGAGTAAAAATCCTCCCGGTAATTTATACAATGAGGCTGGCTTGCCCGCATCTCCTTTTCGAACGGATTCAGATTAAACAGAATTAAAATCTTAAGTATACCTATATATGGTTCGCACACGTGTTATACTTCTTTTGTGGATTGTGATTGGCGCTGCATCCTGCTCGAAGGAAGTAGCCGTAAAACCAGGATGGACAACAGCAACCCAAGAGAATAAACCCTGGAGTCGCTGGTGGTGGGAGGGAAATGCCCTTACAAAAGAAGGTATCACGGCAGAGATGGAAGCGTATAAGAAAGCAGGTATTGGCGGATTGGAAATTACACCTATATATGGTGTTCATGGTTATGAAAAACAATTCATTGATTTCCTGTCGCCACAATGGATGGAATTGCTCATTCATACATTGAAAGAAGCCGAGCGACTGGACATGGGTATCGACATGGCTACCGGCACGGGATGGCCTTTTGGAGGACCGTGGGTTGGTGATGAATATGCCTGCCGGAATATGTATCACCAGGTATACGAAGTAAAAGGTGGCGAAAGTCTAAAGGACAAAGTTATCTATATACAGCCGCCCTATCTTCGTGCTGTCGGAAATCAAGTCTATGAATTTAGCGATAAGCCTACGCCTGAGAATACAATAGGGCATGGATCGATGAAGGAACCAGCTCCGCGAATGGATCCGAAGAAGATTGATATAAAGGATCTTGTACAGCCTATAGCTGCCAATAAAAATCTACAGGCACTGGCACTGGACCAGGTGCAATTCGAGCGGTCCATTCCGTTGCAGGTATTAATGGCCTATAGCGATGAAGGTAAGTCAATCGATCTTACTAGTCAGGTAGACACCAACGGAAAACTCAATTGGACAGCGCCTGCCGGTAACTGGAAACTATATGCAGTATTTGCAGGCTGGCATGGTAAAATGGTTGAGCGTGCCGGACCCGGTGGTGAAGGAAATGTAATTGATCATTTTTCTGATGCAGCGCTCAAACATTACCTAAATCATTTTGACAGTGCTTTCAAAGGTCATGATATAAAATCACTGCGCTCATTTTTTAACGACTCGTATGAGGTAGACGATGCTCGGGGCAGCGCAGACTATACCCATACCTTGTTCGATGAATTCAGCAAACGAAGAGGTTACGATCTGCGTGGACATTTACCGGAGTTATTCAACAAAGATCACGAAGATCATAAGCGTATACTCTGCGACTATCGTGAAACCGTTTCGGAACTCGTGCTGAATAATTTTACACTTCCGTGGAAAGCGTGGGCGCACCGGCACAATGCACTGATTCGTAACCAGGCGCATGGTTCACCGTCAAATATACTTGATCTCTATGCAGCCGTTGATATTCCAGAGATAGAAGGTATAGAACCGCTGCGAATCAAAATGGCATCTTCTGCCGGAAATGTTACCGGTAAAAAACTAGTCTCATCCGAATCGGCAACGTGGCTCAATGAACATTTTGAATCAAACCTGAGTGATATAAAAATTGCAGTTGATCGGTTTATGCTCAACGGTGTCAATCATATCGTATATCACGGCACCTGTTACTCGCCTCCGAATGAACCGTGGCCGGGATGGCTTTTCTATGCAGCGGTACACATGAACCCGCGCAACAGCCTGTGGGATGATACCCCGACTCTGAATAATTATATAGCACGTTGTCAATCGCTCCTGCAAAGCAGTCGTGCTGATCATGATATACTTTTATATTTCCCTATATATGATCGGTTCGCAACGCCCGGTAAGGAAATGGTCGAGCATTTTGATGGTGTTGGCAAACAATTTGAAAATACAGCCTTTCGTGATGGGGCCGAGTATATGCACGCGAACGGATATGCTTTTGACTTTATATCCGATAAGCAGATTGAAAACAGCATGATCGATAATGGATTGATCAAGACAGAAGGTAAAGCAACGTATAAAACCATCGTAATACCGCATTGTGAATATATACCATTGCGTACTATGGCCAACATCATTTCATTGGCAGAACAAGGTGCGACCATTATAGCCTATAAAGGTTTTCCGGCGACCATTGCCGGTTATGCCGATCGTGCGGATAAAGAAAATCAGTTTCGCGGATTGATCGATGGATTGAAAGTAGTAAGAAGTGAAGGCGGTGTGCGGGAAATGCAGACTGGAAAAGGTCGTATCGTAGTAGGTGATGATCTGGCGCAGTTACTCTCGTCTGTTAAGGTGCAGAGCGAATCAATGGTGGACAATGGTCTTCAGTACCAGCGTAAGAAAGATGCAGACGGTACGGTAGTATATTTCATTTCCAACAATGCCGATAGTACATTCAACGGGTGGGTGCCACTCCAGGCAAAAGGGGAAAATATAGTGTTGCTCGATCCGATGACTGGCGAAGCAGGAAAGGCCCGTGCTAAAAACCATGCACAATCGACACAGGTAT
>CAMLLI010000754.1 GCA_946480685.1 uncultured Flammeovirgaceae bacterium
AAACACAGCGGAGTTGAGTGCAGCAAAGTAATTATCGTTTACCGGCACAACAGAACCCATATACTTCTTCACGAGGTCAGGGTGTTTTTGTACCGCTTCACTGAACGAACAGAAAATGATTCCCAGTTCGCCTAATGTTTCTTTAAAGGTAGTAGCAACTGAAACACTGTCTATAACAGCATCTACCGCTACACCGGTAAGTCTCTTTTGTTCTGTTAATGATATACCCAGCTTTTCGAAAGTCTTGATCAACTCCGGATCAACATCCTCCAGGTTTTTAGGAGTAGCTTTTTGCTTGGGTGCAGAGTAATAAATAACGTCCTGGTAATTAATAGGAGGGTAGGTAACGTTCGGCCAGGTGGGTTCTTTCATTTTCGTCCACTGGCGATAGGCCGAAAGGCGCCACTCGAGCAACCACTCTGGCTCATTTTTTTTGGAAGAGATAAACCGGATGATGTCCTCGTTCAACCCTTTGGGAGCAGAATCGGTCTCGAAGTTGGTGGTCCAGCCGTGCTCGTATTCCTTGGAGGTCAGCTCCTCTAATACCTGATTATCTTTACTCATTCAGTTCGTCTATTTAGACTGATTATAAACCTACAAAGCTATAACAAAAATGAAATTTTTAGGTTCTTACGTCCGTTTATTTCCCCATAGAAGTTTTCTATCGCGCAATAGAAATTGTAAACCCATATACTTATACCCGACAACTCTTTCAAAATCAATTACATAAAAAATCCCGAAGCAAAGTCCGGGATGTTGATGCGTTGTCGTGAGGTTGTAAATTGTTTAATATTGATGTAAGTACTAAGTCAGATTCAAACTGCGATCGAGACTTTCTTCCAAAGAGATCATGGTCTCGGTACGTTCAATGCCTTCCACCTGCTGGATCTTATCGTGAAGGACCTGCTTCAGGTGATTGGTGTCTTTACAATGTATTTTGGTAAACATACTATAGTTACCCGTTGTATAATGAATGCTGGTGATTTCGGGTATAGCTTTGAGTTTTGCCATTACCTGGTCATAGAGCGCACTCTTCTGCAGGAATATCCCGATAAAAGCCGTGATGTCATACCCGAGTTTCGCATAGTTTACTTTTAGCGTAGTCTTTTCAACAATGCCGGCTTCTTCCATTTTATTCATGCGCACGTGGACTGTACCGCCCGAAACAAAAGCTTTTTTGGCCACTTCTGTATAGGGTTTCTTGGCATCCTGCATCAGAATCTCCAGAATCTTCAGATCCACATTGTCAACTTTATAATTTTCGGCCATATATAAAACTGGTTTTAGTTTTAATTCAAAAATATGAAATAAAATTGAAAAGTATACAAATATTATTAATGTTTATTGATTCGAGTGCCAGTTTAGGTGTTACTTTGTTACATAATTTACAACGAGACGCACTGATCACACACACACTCAAAGCCCACACAAACCCATTGTAGGGTGTTGGAATTTGGCAGACATGCCCTCCGGTCTCGAGGGTGGAGGTAACGGGATAAAGTCCAGCCTTTGGCGACCTAACTGCTCCGTGGAGGTTCGAGCCCTCCCTCTACAGCAACTTGTTCCCGATAGCTATCGGGGACATCACACACACAACCAACCACACAAATATATTGTAGGGTGTTGAAATTGGCAGACATGCCCTCCGGTCTCGGGGGTGAAGGTAAACGGAACAAAGCAATGCACCCTGATCCCGTTCAAATCGGACAAGATCAGGTCAGCGCCTAACCGCTTCGTGGAGGTTCGAATCCTTCTCCTACAGCAGCTCAGTTTAGGTTAATGAGTTATTCAGAGCTACCCGCTTCTCCAGGAGAGGCGGGTTTTATTTTTTAACGATACCACCTACTTTTCTATTATTTCCGCATCTAAACTTCGCTTCCATCTCCCAAACGTTATAAATCTTTGCGATCTAATTTGATTTGCTGATAAACAATCGTTTGCTTTGGAAATCTGTAAATTTGAAGAATAATTTTTTAAGAAAGCGTAAGATGTTATGAAGGATTTCCCGTGGTTTAAGCATTACCCAAAAGGCACCCCTCACGAAATTAACTTGTATGACTATTCTTCTCTGGTCGACCTCTTTGAAAAAAGCTGTGCGAAGTATCGCGATAAGGTGGCTTTTGTAAACATGGGAAAGGAGATGACTTTTGCAGAGATTGATAAACTGTCACGAGACTTCGCTGCTTATCTGCAAAGTCTCGGGTTGAAAAAGGGTGATCGCATCGCTATACAAATGCCGAACCTGCTGCAATTTCCCATCGCATTCTTTGGTGCGTTGCGTGCGGGACTCACGGTAGTAAATACAAACCCGCTTTATACTCCGCGTGAAATGGAACATCAGTTTAAAGACGCTGGTGTTACGGCTATTGTTATTGTTGCAAACTTTGCGAACCATCTTGAAAAGATACTCGCGAATACATCAATCAAACACATCATCGTTACACAACTGGGTGACATGCTCGGTGGATTGAAAGGATCGATCGTAAACTTTGTTGTGAAGTATATCAAGAAGATGGTGCCCGACTATAGTTTACCGAACATCATTCCTTTTAAAGAGGCCATGAAGAAAGGCGCATCACTGTCGTATAGCAAGCCCGAGCTATCGGTAAAAGATATAGCGGTGCTGCAATATACCGGTGGTACTACCGGTGTATCAAAAGGTGCTAAACTTTCACACGGTAATATCATTGCGCACAACTCCATGATCACCGAGTGGTTCAAACCCTATATGTCGAAAGATGGTAATGATCTTATTATTACCGCTATACCGATGTATCACATCTTTGCACTGACGGTAAATGGATTCCTGATGTTCAGCACCGGTGTGAAGAGCGTTATGATCACCAACCCGCGCGATATGAAAGGATTCGTAAAAGAACTTCAGAAATATAGGTTTACCATTATCACCGGTGTAAATACACTCTTTAATGGATTACTGAATACACCGGGCTTCAAAGATCTTGACTTCGCTGCATTGAAAGGTGCTGTTGGTGGTGGTATGGCTGTACAGGATATAGTCGCAAAACGCTGGCAAGAAGTTACGGGTAAACCACTGGTAGAGGGTTATGGCCTGAGTGAAACATCGCCTGTATTATGTTGCAATCCGCTTGACGGTCAGCATCGTTTGGGTACCATTGGTTTACCGATTGGGGACGTGACACCATGATCAGTCTCGAAGGATTGACGCTCTGCACGGGACGACATCAGGAG
>CAMLLI010000755.1 GCA_946480685.1 uncultured Flammeovirgaceae bacterium
AAACGTAAATTTGGAATTGCGCTTGAAGGTAGCGGGTTGAAACTTTTTAAGATCTATACCGGATCCTGGTAGCAAGTCTACAGCATTGGCGCGAACCAGTTTACGGTTCACGAACAAGGTGAGGTCATCCGGATTCTGAAAGTAAACTTTTTTGGCGAAGCGAAAGCTGATTTTATATAGGGAGATAGCAATCGCGGAGACAAGATTTTTTTTGAGGAAAACAGTGCCCAGTCCGCAAACATTATTCACCACAGGTATACCCAGCAACGATGCGGCAAGTGTACCGTATACATTGGGCTTGATGGTATAATGAAGAATTATATCGGGATTGACCTTTTTGTAGATCGAGTAGAGTTCAACAATCAGGGCCGAATCCTTGATAGGATTTGCTCCCCGACTGTCCATCTTTACTTTATGATGGATACATCCGGCTTCTTCAAGCAGGTGAGTATATTCATCTACGGGTGCAATCGTATGGACTTCGTAACCTTGCTCAAGCAGGGCGTGAACGAAGTTCATCCTGAAATTGTAGATATTCCAGGACGTGTTAAGGACGATAGCAATTATCATGGTCTGGCTCTGGTTATGAGAACTTTCACATTCCTATGCTCCGACAAATGGTCGAAATTCTAGACGGCGTTGTAAAAACTCTGGTTTAGATTCACCAAATATAGAAAAAAGTAACCACGGGCGGTAGGGTGCATAAGTTTTTATCACGTATGTTCGCCTCCTGTTAATTCCCCGTTAACAATCTATGAAAGAGAGTTTGAACACAGCAGTATTAGTAGCGCTAAGCAGCACACGCACGCAGGAAGAAACCGATGAACACCTCGATGAATTGGCCTTTCTGGCGGAAACCATTGGTATTAAAACTGAAGAAAGATTCGTTCAGAATCTGCCGCATCCGGATCCACGCACATTTCTTGGAAAAGGTAAAATAGGGGAGCTCAAAGCCTATGTACATTCCAATAAGATCGGTAATGTAATATTTGATGACGATTTAACGCCCTCGCAGTTAAGAAATCTAGAAAGAGAACTGAACCCTAAAGAACAGGAGGACGACTTCAAGACACGGATTTATGATCGAAGCTTGCTGATCCTCGACATTTTTTTGTGGCGCGCACAAACTGCGCAGGCTCGAACACAAGTTGAACTGGCACGCAATCAATATTTACTGCCACGCTTAACGCGTATGTGGACTCACTTGGAACGTCAGCGTGGCGGAACGGGAACTCGTGGTGGTGCAGGTGAAAAAGAAATAGAAACTGACCGAAGAAATATTCGCTTTCAGATTACAACGCTTAAAGAGAAACTTGAAAAAATTGAAAAGCAACGTGCCACACAACGTAAAGCCCGCAACAGTGTAGTGCGTGTTGCGCTGGTTGGATATACCAACGTAGGCAAATCAACATTGATGAATTTACTTTCCGGCTCCGGTGTGCTGGCAGAGAATAAACTTTTTGCTACCGTAGATTCTACCGTGCGCAAAGTTGTTTTTGGAAATATACCTTTTCTGCTCTCGGATACAGTTGGCTTTATACGGAAGCTTCCTCACCATTTGATTGAATCTTTTAAGTCAACACTCGATGAAGTTCGCGAAGCAGATTTACTATTACACGTAGTGGATCTTGCACATCCGTTTCATGATAACCAGATCGAAGTTGTGATGAAAACACTCGAAGAGATTGGTGCAGCAAATATACCCACTGTGCTTGTGTTGAATAAAATAGATCTGTTTCGCGAAAAACACCCGGATGTCAACCTTGAAGAGACGCGGGGATTCTATCGCCAGCATGGGTTTGCCGAAGTGATATTCGTGTCTGCCTTAGCTAACGAAAACATTAACGCGCTGAAGCAACTTATTTTTGAGAAGGTAAAAGAAAAACATCTGCAAATCTATCCAAACTTTATGAAGGATGGCTACGAATTCTCTCCCTGGCCAACCGAAACAACTTAAAACAGAGCTACTATTTTTTATATTTGCGCCCCTGTTGACTATAGCCTGGCCCCGTAGTTCAATGGATAGAATAGGAGTTTCCTAAACTTTTGATGCAGGTTCGATTCCTGTCGGGGCTACAAAACACTTAAAGCCTGAAGTCGTAAAGATTTCAGGCTTTTTTTGTTCGAAGTGATCCTGTTCGGTTCACCGCACTCTCGAAATTCTGACTGTTTCAAGGGTTCTTGATTTGACTAATCAAGCGTTCTAACCTTATGACCATAAATCTATTCGAGTATAGCACAGACGAATATTTACTTGCAAATAAAGTATTCATAGTAGAGGATGGTATTGTGTGTTATAAATGTATTCACAGACAAACATCACTACGCTATATATATAGTCTATTGAATATGGTACATCGAAAGTTTTCTTCTATGTAAAATTACCGAGGTGTATAACAGTGTTAATGACCATTTTCACAAAGTATCCTTTTTTATAATTTTGAGAGAAACCATTAGAAGTTTAAGAACTTTAAAGTGAAAATGGTTTTATAATATATACTACATGCGCGTATATGAGAAGGATTTATTGTTTAATAATCGCAACGATTTTTATGATTGGATGTACAAGTAACCGTAAGAATGATCCGAGCCCTGAAACTTTAGTAGAGTCGGACAGTCTTCGGCGCGACTATAGTCTTATTCGAAAGAAAGGGCAAATAGTATATCCTCAATTTAAAGCCGAAGTCTCCTATCTGACCGATAGTACTCTTCAATGGAAAACTACTGATAACAACGGAGTTGTTCATGAAGGCAAAGAAACGATAGTCTATAGAAAACTATCCGATAGTATGCACTTCCTCAACTGGATTGAGGAGGATGGACTTACCATAAGCCAGGTAATTGACACAAAAAATGGTACTGTACATGCTTTTGCAAGTTTAAAAGATGAGAAGAGTACACGAGCAAAGAGAAGTGGAATGGCTTTAGACGGCACTTTCGAATTTGTGAAATAGATACACATCGGCCTTGGTTACTTAAAAGCTTTCAGCATTTCGCGTTTAAAAACTCGATTTTTTGTAATCCTGAACGAAAGTTTCGGTCTGGCTCGCCTCCGGTCTACATGGAATTAAAAAGCCTGAAATCGTAAAGATCTCAGGCTTTTTGGTTCGAAGAAATCCTGTTCGGTTCATTGGATACTATAAATTCTTATCATTTCAAGGTTTCTTAATTTGACTGATCAAGCGTGTTCGGGACTGGGTCG
>CAMLLI010000756.1 GCA_946480685.1 uncultured Flammeovirgaceae bacterium
ACGGGTGATATTCAAAATTTTATTACGATAAAAAGCAATTTTAAACCAGTCATCTTTGGGTACAATTTAAGTAACAAAAAGAACTTAATACCTAAATCCTATCATACTATGAAAAAAATACTTTACATCATTATGCTTGCTTTTACGATTGCGACTGTAACAGTTTCTTGTACCGAGGAAGAGGTAAAACCTCAATCAGACCTAAATGGAGGAGGGGGAGCTAGTGATCCGCTAAAATAATTTTTCGAAATATTCATTTTAAAGAATACTAATATGAGAACTAAAACACTTTGTTTAATTGCTATTGCAGCAGTAGTAACGTTGTCTTTCTCATTTGCATCAGTAAAGACACAACAACCTCAAAAAAATACTGAGTCAAAATCAGAAACAGTATTGAGCAGTGAACCAATTGGAGGCTTTGCCATGGAAGACAAACTTTAATTACGTGATATTTTCACCCGTTTAGGTTAGTATATAAATTCAACCAACAACAATGCTGTTTATGATCTGAAAGGACCATAAGCAGCATTGTTGTTTTTGGGCTATACTATATATCCTAAGTTATGGTTATACACCTACGCATCCAACCATCCGTGTATATACGGTGCAACAGGAATCATTTGATGGTTGTAAGAACTCTGGCTCCCTGGGTTTTCGTCCCTTCTAAATCTTATAAGTAAATAGGCCCGTATAATCGACTGACCAGAATTAAGTGTAAGAACACTTATTAAAGTAATACTTTAAGTAGTATTATTTCGCCTTTGCCTCAATTTATTACATTTTAAAATCGTGATATTACGGTCAAAAAGTAACCTTATTTTTCCGGTTAATTGCATTTTCGGCTAGCTAAAGGCTTTTTATTGGTGTTTTTTAGCTGTTACAACAAGGTAACCAATAATCTTATGCAAAAAACCGACATTCAACACTGAAAAACGATATTCTAAGGTTTACGGCAATAAAAAAGGCGACCGATTGAATCGATCGCCTCTCCCTTTTAAGGCTTATAAATGACGCTATATCTTAAGCTGTAACCGCCTCCTTATACGCCTTCCTTGGCGTTAACTGAAGTTGCTGGAACATCTCCTGATCTTTGATATAGCCCGGGTTCGGTGTGGTTAAAAGTTTATCTCCAGCAAATATACTGTTGGCTCCTGCCATGAAACATAGCGCTTGCTCTTCGAGGTTCATGCGTACGCGACCTGCTGATAGTCTTACCATGGTCTTCGGCATGATGATGCGTGCTGTAGCGATCATACGAACCATCTCCCATACGGATACTTTCGGCTGATCTTCGAGTGGTGTTCCTTCTACCGGCACCAATGCGTTTACTGGTACCGATTCAGGATGCTCTGGTAATGTTGCCAATGTGAGGAGCATACCGATACGATCATTTTCCTGTTCGCCCATACCAATTATACCGCCTGAGCATACCGATATATTTGCTTTACGCACATGCTCGAGTGTATCCAGACGATCTTTATATGTGCGGGTAGAGATGATATCATCATAGAAATCTTCGCTGGTATCAAGGTTGTGATTGTATGCATACAGGCCTGCATCTTTGAGCTTCTGTGCCTGCTCCGGAGAGAGCATACCCAATGTACAGCATACTTCGAGACCTAATGAATTTACACCCTTTACCATGTCGATCACTTTATCGAAGTCGCGATTGTCGCGCACTTCACGCCACGCTGCTCCCATGCAGAACCGTGTGCTGCCTGACTCTTTTGCTTCTATGGCTTTTTCGATCACTTCATTTACTTCCATCAGCTTCTGCACTTTTACGTTGGTGTGATAGCGCGCAGCCTGTGGACAATAAGCACAATCTTCCGGGCATCCACCTGTCTTTACCGACAGCAATGTACATACCTGTACTTCCTGTGGATCATGAAATTCGCGGTGTACGGTTGCGGCCTGGTATATAAGATCCAGTACGGGCTTGTTATAAATGGCTGCGATCTCTTCGCGTGTCCAGTTATTGCGTATAGCGGTCATGTATATTCTATAGGTTAATGAATTAATGAAGTTGTATTTCGAATGGCAAACGTGCCTGCTCGCCCTGGTATGTTTTAATCTTGTTGAGTTGCTGATACCAGATATAGGACTCTCCTAATTCTGATTTGATCGCATCAGCTTTAGCATTCTCCTCAAGTTGTGAGATCAGGTTTTCGAGGAAAGGTCTTTGCTCCGGATAGAAGCGAACTTTATAGTCATCAGCAACACCTGCGCTCTCTGCAGCTATTCTCAATGCATCGTCAAAACCTCCGAGAGCATCAACGAGTTTTCTCTCTTGCGCCTGCGCGCCTGTCCATACTCTTCCGGAAGCAACCTTCTTGATATCTTCTACCGGTATACCTCTTCCTTCAGCTGCTTTACCTGTAAAAGTATCATAGTGCTTATTCAGATTTTTTTGCCAGAAGTTTTTCTCAGCTTCGGTTAACGGACGAGATACAGTATACATTTCTCCGAACTCACCGGTGCGTACTTCATCGAATGTAATTCCGATTTTGTTACCGAGGAATCCACTCATATCGAACATCATTCCAAATATACCGATCGAGCCTGTTATAGTATGCGGCTGTGCTACGATGGTATCGCATCCCATTGCCAAATAATATCCCCCCGAAGCAGCGTAGTCGCCCATGGATGCAATTACCGGTTTTGCTTTTTTAGCAAGTTGTATTTCACGCCACATCATATCGGATGCACGAGACTCACCACCCGGAGAATTTACGCGAAGAACGATCGCTTTGATATCATCATCTTCACGTGCTTTACGAATCTCTTCTACAAATGTATCCGCACCGATCACCTGTTGCTGATCGTCTGCTTTACCGGGCATGATCGTGCCATCTGCAACGATAACAGCGATCTCGTTCTTGGAGCTCTTATAGTTTGAATACGTCTTGCGATACTTATTGTACTTGATAAATTTTATATCATCGGATTTTGATATACTCAACCGGCCTTTCAATTCATCGACCAGTTGATCTTTATAGTATAGTTCGTCAACCAACCCGTATTCCTTTGCTTCTGCTGCACTATGTACCAGCATCTTATCCGAGATCTCTTTCAATTTCTCTGCCGGTATATTTCGGGCTTCACCTATACGTTGCAAGGTAAATCCATATATAGAGTTGGCAAGCTCAGTAAGCTGCAGCCTGTTCTCCGGACTCATCTTATCCAGTATAAAAGGCTCT
>CAMLLI010000757.1 GCA_946480685.1 uncultured Flammeovirgaceae bacterium
AGAAGTAAGAAGTAAGAAGTAAGAAGTAAGAAGTAAGAAGGTTATTGCAAAGGATAAAAAAAGCCACTCGGTTGAGTGGCTTTTTTATGGTAGCTATATTTCCTTTATAAAGGATATTCGAAGTGATAGGTGCCGGAACCAAGTGATAATATCTGATCTTTGTCGCGGCTTTCGGTTTTGATTTTTTGTTGTGCTATATCTTTACCCTGCTCGGTGACTTTTTTACCTGCAGCGTGCGGAAGTGTAATGGTTGCTGTTGTGTTGGCTGGTATAATAACATCGAGTTTCAAAATGCCATTCTCCGTTTTCCACGCAGATTTAGCAGGGCCATATATAGTCTTGAGTTCAGCGGTAGCTTGCGTGAGCTTGCCTCCGGGTTGAGGTGCAATGGTAATTTTCTTATAGCCGGGTGATGCTTCCTGTAGTCCGGCTACGGTGCGATACATCCAGTCGCCTATAGCGCCATAGGCATAGTGATTAAACGAGTTCATGCCCGGTGTCTGAAATGTACTGTCGGGTTTCATGCCGTCCCAGCGTTCCCATATTGTCGTAGCGCCCATCTTTACCGGGTATAGCCAGGATGGATAGTCTTCCTGTAGCAACAAATCGTACGCTACATCGGTATAGCCAAAACGTGTAAGTACATGGCATAGATACGGAGTGCCGAGAAAACCGGTAGTGAGGTGGTTGCCATAGCTCTTCACATTCTGCGCAAGTTTATCTGCGGCCTGTGCACGCAAAGCTTCCGGTAACATATCAAAATGCAGCGCCAGTGTATAGGCTGTTTGTGTACTCGATACCAATCGACCCGATGGTGTTACATACTCTTTCAGAAATGCATCCTTGATCTTTTTTAATTGAGCAGTATAGTGTTGCACATCGGCAGTCTTGTTTAATACCTGCGCGGTGTTCAACAGCAGTTGTGTGGAATGTGCCCAGAAGCATTGTGATATCAGGTATTTATCTGTTACGGCCGAGCGTCCGTCATTATCATCAAAGGGTCTGTAGAAAAGCCAGTCGCCAAAATGGAAGCCACGGTTCCAGAGATCATTTTTACTTCTGCGTTCCATATACCCAACCCAGCCTTTCATGCTTTCATATTGCTGTTCTAAAATTCGCTGGTCGCCATAGGCCTGGTATAAATGCCAGGGTATAATTACAGCTACATCGGCCCAGCCTGTGGAGGCAGCAGCACTGTCGCCTAGTACATTGGGTATAACAAAAGGCACTGCACCATCTTTACGCTGGTCAGCTTCCACGTCTTTCAACCACTTGTGAAAGAACGATGCAACGTTCATGTTATACGCAGCCGTGCGGAAGAATACCTGTGCATCGCCTGTCCACCCGAGACGCTCATCACGTTGCGGGCAATCAGTAGGTACATCTACAAAATTTCCTTTTTGCCCCCACTGAATATTGTGCTGAAGTTGGTTGATTAGCGGATGAGAGGAAGTAAAATTACCGGTGGGTTTCATATCCGAGTATACTGCCGTAGCGGTAATCTTATCCGCTGTAAGTGTACCGGGATAACCTTCTACCCATGCATACCGGAATCCGAAGAAACTGAAACGCGGCTCGTATATTTCTTCTTCACCACCTTTTAGTATATATACTATTTCTGCCTGAGCCGCGCGCAGGTTTTCGAGGTATACATTCTTTTCTTTGTCCAGTACCTCAGCATGGCGAATGGTAATTTTATCACCGGCATTACCTTTTACTTTTAGCGTAACCCAGCCCACCAGGTTCTGCCCGAAGTCTACAACGGTTTGGCCTTTCGGAGTTTTAAATATTTTGAGGGGTTTGAATGTTTCGTGTTTCCGTACAGGCGGTGCGTAGGACGCCACTATATTTTCCTTTCCGCCCTGTATAACTTTCACACCCTGCCAGTCAGAATCACTAAAGCCGGTTTGTGTCCAATTCTTTTTTTCGAGTCGCGCGTCATACGCTTCGCCATAATATATACCGGCTCTGCGGATAGGACCGGTGGACGATTTCCATTGTGCATCTGAAGTAATAAGTTCGGTTGAGCCATCCGTATAGGTTACTTCAAGCTGATAGAGCAATCCGAGTGTTTTTCCGTATATATTTTTCAGTCCCTCCCACGCCAGATTCCCGCGATACCAGCCATCGCCCAGTAGGGCACCCGTTGCGTTGCGACCTTGTTTCAATAACCCAGTAACATCGTAAGTCTGGTATTGAAGTCGCTTGTTATAACTTGTCCAGCCGGGAGTAAGGTATTGATCGCCTACACGTTTGCCATTGATGTGTGCTTCGTATAGCCCATGTGATGTAATGTAGAGTCTCGCTGATTTGATCGCTTTCTTTACATCAAACTCCCTGCGAAGTATAGGAGCGGGACCACCCGAACTGTCGCCCGGTATAGCAGGTTCGATCCAGGAAGCTTTCCAGTCATCTGCGGCAAGTAAACCAACTTCGAAGGATGCAGGCTTGCTCCATGGGGAAGCATTTCCTTTATTATCCCACGCACGTGCCTGCCAGTAGTACAGTTGCTTTGCTTTTAACGGGGTACCGCTATAGGGAATGAAAGCCGATTGATCAGAATTTACTTTACCGGTTTGCCACGCTATATTTTTAAAATTTACATCGGTACTTACGCGCAATTCGTAAGCCGTTTGAAGTATATCCCGCTGAGGCGAAACCAGTACCCAACTGAAGCGCGGCTGGGTAACATCCAGACCGATTGGGTTTGTCTGGTATTCGGTAGTAAGTTCAGCAAGCTGAAGTTTCTGTGCAATGCCGGATATACCGGCAGCCATGCAAAAGAGGAGTAGAATTATTTTACGGAGCATAGTATCTGGTTATGTGCTCAGTAAAATAAAAAGTTGCGGGTAATTAACTACCCTGCTCTCTGCTGGTGTGCCTATAAAAGATTGTGAAGTTTGGCGTATTGCAGCAGCATGATGGTTTTTGCATCACGTATTTCACCCGAAGCAATCATACCATAAGCCTTATCGAAGTCGAGTTCGAGTACTTCAATATTCTCGTCTTCGTCCACACCACCGCCTTCATTAACTTTCTGCTCGTGCGAATATTCTCCGACAAAGAAATACAAGATCTCCGTTACCGAACCGGGCGACATATATACCTCAAAAATCTTTTGAACATGCGAGATGCGATAGCCCGTCTCTTCTTCGGTTTCCCTGCGAATGCAGTCCTCCGGATTGTCAAGATCCAAT
>CAMLLI010000758.1 GCA_946480685.1 uncultured Flammeovirgaceae bacterium
CAGCGATGTACCTTCTCTATATTTACCCCCCTGGTAGAACGCGCTTACGGCAAATCCCAGTTTTCGTTTTGCTGTACCGAACAGGTTTGCACCTACAGTATAGCGGCTCCATACTCCACGATCATATATAGGCGTTGTTTTGTTTACATCTGCCGCTGCGTAATGAAATTTACTGAAGTCGTCTTTGAAAAAGAGTACAGATGAATTACCAAAGAAATGTTTTCGGCCGAGGTATAAGAACTGCATGGATTTATACATGGCTCCCATACCGTTGGTGCTGGCAGTGTAGCCGGTAGGCGTACCGTTGTAAATGGTGTTTGATTTACGTTCTGCATTCTGATTGTAGGCGGCACCAAGGTGCGCTGTCCAACCGTTATGTTCGAATTTCAAAAGTGCAGCATCGTGTCTTCGTGCCTGCTGCAGCCAGTCCAGGTTGCCGAGCAATCGCACATCATCGTATACCAATTCCTGGCGTCCTATCTTCAATGAAAAATTCTTGATTACTTTACCGGTATCCACGAGGTTGATCTCAGCCCATGCTTCGTGCAGCATGAAGCCGTCATTCGCATCGGTTGTTACACGATTGATGGACGAAGCGTCTTGTCCCCACACCCGTACATCTTGCACAGATGCATATAATTTAAAGCGATAGCCTGAATAACCGAAGTTGAGTCGCGTACGTTGCGATGTAAATAAAGCACGCGCAGTATCTTTTACCTGCAGTGTACCCTGACCGTTGCGAAGCTCTGTACGCGTGCGCAATTGTCCTGACACTGTAAATTGCGCAAATACCTGCTGCAGGCCCGGCAGGCAAAAAAGCACAACTAAAATTGGTAAGTAATTTTTCTTATACATAAATTTGAAGGTTTAGTTTCGACTAAATACTAGTCCCCTGGAAGAATGTCGCAGTTCATAAAGGGGACTTCTCTTTTTTATGCAAGCCACTACCTAGTAGTAGCTGCAGGGTTGGTGGTTTATACTTTTATATACTCTATGCTATATATATACAGTGTTGTGGAATTAAGCAGCTTTTAATTCAGGCTCAGCAAGTGTTTCAACCTGGTTAGCCTCTTCATGTTTCTTCACGGCACCCAGTACAAGTGATAACACCGATACGACCGTAACCGCTATACCGATGGTAAATAAGCTATCGCGATAAGACACATCGTTGGATGTAAACAGGAAACCTGCCAGCACAGCGCCAACATTCCCGCCTGCTCCAACAATTCCGGATACGGCTCCTATAGCTTTCTTATTTATGAATGGGACAACTGAATATGTCGCTCCGTTTGACATCTTGAGGAACAATGCAAATAACAACATGGTAGCAATGGCCCACGGCAATACATCCATGGTAGAGAAGATCATAATGCCTATACCTTCGAACAACAGAAATATACCCAGCACGATGATGCGTCCTTTGAGACCAAACTTTTTACCAGCCTTATCACCAAATATACCTCCGAGCGCCCGGGCAAAGATGTTCATCATACCGAATGTACCGGCAATGATCCCGGCTTCTTTTAAACCAAGATTGAAGTTATCTACGAAATATAGTGTCGCTATATTATCAATGGTAATCTCTATACCGAAGCATGCACCGTACGCAAGAAATAAAATCCATACACGGTAATCACCGAGTGCTTTTACAAAGCTTCCTTTTTCATCGCCTTTCTTGGCTTTGAACTGTGCATCTTTTTTACGGAGTTCTGATAAATTACCTTCGGGTGTATCCTGCGTGCAGAAATAGTATACAAAGCCCATAATGAACAATGCTATACCCGGCACCATCATGCTATAGCGCCAGGCTATTTCACTGGTATAGCCTAAGCCTACAAATGCAGCGAGAACCAACGGCATCACCATCAGTGTAACACCTCCACCCATGTTACCCCAGCCGGCTACTGTTGCATTCGCAGTACCCACTACGTTGGGAGCGAACATCACCGAAGTATGATATTGTGTAATTACAAAAGACGCTCCGATCAAACCGATAGCGAGGCGGAACAGCAAAAATGATTCATAACTATTGCTCAAGCCGATGAGCATTACCGGCACGGAGCCAACGAATAATAATATAGTATAGCAGATACGCGGACCGATCTTATCACACAACCATCCGAACACGAGTCGCGCAAAAATGGTAATGGAAACAGAAGCGATAATAATGTTACCGACCTGTGCCTGGGTAAGTCCAAGATCTTTACGTACTACCGGCATAAGTGGTGCAATACCAAACCAACCGAAAAAACAGAGAAAGAACGTGATCCACGTAATATGGAATGCACGCATGGAGGGCGATTTGAAATCAAGCAGGTTGATTTTGGTGGCTTTAGCCGCGGGTAAGTTCTGATCCATTTTTACGTATTATTTACGTATTAAACTTACGTAAACGGCTTCATATATTACGTATTAATACGTAAAAATATTCAGAAACGGATTGATATACGTAAAAAATCGTTTGCGAAATGAGGCCTACGTACGGCTTTTTCTAGTCCTTGACTAACATTGATTCGTAATACACATGTTTAACGAAACAAAATGAGGGGTTTGCCATTCACGATGACCGAAAACAGGCTTCTGTGAAATAGGGTTTGATCTTATTTTTTTCCACAGTAGTATAGCAGCCCATTAACAAATTTCGCTCAATCAAAACTATCGAATGAAAAGGTTATTACTCACATTATCGTCCATTATACTCTTGTCGTGTGTGGCATTTGCGCAGGGAGAGATTTCTGGAAAAATTACCAACGCTGAATCACAGCCGTTACAGGGTGTTACGGTGCACCTGCTCAATACAAACTATGGCGCAGTTACGGATGCATCGGGCGCATTTACAATTGTCAATGTTCCGGCAGGAGAATATACTCTTTTTGTTTCTGCCGTAGGTTATGCCAGCATACAGCAACCGGTAACAGCAGGCACATCGGCATTGTCGATTACCCTTATTGAATCTGTAACGCAACTTGATGATGTAGTGGTGACAGCACAGAAAACAGAAGAACCGCTGCAGCGTATACCGTTTAGCATCAGTGCACTTTCTGCACGCAAGGTAAATGAGTATCGCCTGTGGAATGCGAAAGACATTACGGCTATAGCCCCGAATGTATTTTCATCGAACCCGGGTGATAACCGAAATGTTACTTCGATCCGCGGCATCACGTCAACATCATACGATCCGGCGGTAGCCACCT
>CAMLLI010000759.1 GCA_946480685.1 uncultured Flammeovirgaceae bacterium
TAAATACGCTACAAAGTTAAAGTATTTCAGGTGCGTACTAAAATCGCGCCCGGAGGAATATAACTATTTACCAATCAGGAACGGGGATGGAATTCTTGTATAACCTGACGCAAATAATCGCGATCCAGGTGAGTATATATTTCCGTAGTAGTAATCGATTCGTGGCCCAGCATCTCCTGAACAGCACGCAGATCGGCACCGCCTTCTATCAGATGCGTAGCAAATGAATGGCGAAATGTATGCGGACTCACCGTCTTGTTCAACCCAATACTCAGCGCGAGGTTCTTAATGATCGTAAACACCATCACGCGCGTTAGTTTCTTGCCATGACGATTCAGAAATACATAAACCGATGAATCTTTATGGGGAGGTTTATGCGGATGTTTACCACGAATTTCATCTATATAGATCTTCGTGAATTTCATGGCATCGCGACCAATCGGCACCAGGCGTTCTTTGTTACCCTTCCCTACTACCCGCAAAAAACTTATATCAAAGTAAATGTTATTCAGCTTCAGATCAACCAGCTCACTAACCCGTAATCCGGAGCTATATAATACTTCCAGCATAGCCCGGTTGCGCGCACCTTCCGGTGTAGAGAGATCGATGGCATTGAACAACATTTCTATCTCCGGGTAACTTAGTGTATCGGGTAACTTTCGTCCCAGCTTCGGGCCTTCTATGAGCGTAGTCGGATCTTTATCAATGAGCTCTTCGAACATCAGGTATTTATAGAATGCTTTAATGCCCGAGAGGATCCTGGCCTGACTATAGGCGCTCATGCCCAGCTCATTTACATATTGCAGAAACTCCTGCAGTAATTTTGTACTTACCTGTGTTGGCGATACCTGCGGATATTTCATACTGATAAACTGTTGCAGCAGCGCTACATCGTGCAGGTATGCTTCTACCGAGTTGACTGAAAGCGATCGCTCCAGTTTCAGGTAGTTGTTAAAATGTCGCATCTGCATCTCCCAGTTCATACTTCAATATTAAGCGAAAGAAAGTTTTTTATTCTTCACCGCCTCCTTTTAACTTTCGAAATATCGCAACAACCCCCAATGAAACTACAGATCATCAACGGCCCTAATTTAAACCTTCTCGGCAAACGTGAACCTACTGTCTACGGAAACCTTTCGTTCGAAGATTTTTTCGAAACACTGAAAAAGCGTTATCCGGAACATGAGCTTCATTACTATCAATCCAATGTAGAAGGTGAACTCATCAACAAGATTCACGAAACAGGTTTTAGCTTTGACGGTATCATTCTCAATGCCGGAGCCTATACACATACTTCGGTTGCCATTCACGATGCTGTTGGCGGCATTGCAACTCCCGTAGTGGAAGTTCACATTTCCAATGTATATGCACGCGAAGAGTTCAGGCATAAAAGTCTCATTACTTCAAAATGTGTAGGCATGATGACTGGCTTTGGTATGGAAGGCTATGCGCTGGCAATTGAATACTTCAAGTCGCGCGCAGCTGCGAAGTAAATAGTAGATGTGTAACGAACGGTAAAGTCACGCGTAAACCTAAATATTTAATACTCGTATCATTACCTGTAGCCATGCTACACCGCAGTTTAAGTATAGTATATATTGATTTCTTTAAACAGGCAGTAAACCCTCATTCTCATGATTTCCTTTTATCCGGGTCCATCACGTGTCCATGACGAAATTCCGAAGTATGTAAAGGATGCTTTTTCGGCAGGCATCATGAGCATCAATCACCGCAGCGATGATTTCGTGAGCATGTCCGAGAAGACTATAAAACTGCTGAAACAGAAACTAAATATACCGCGCAACTATACGGTGTTCTTTACTTCATCAGCCACGGAATGCTGGGAGATTATCGCGCAATCTGTTGTAACGGATAAGAGTTATCACTTATACAACGGCTCCTTCGGACAGAAGTGGTTTGACTATACCAAACGCATTCATCCATTGGCAGAACCTTTGCCATTTGATGTAAACGAAAAGCTCGATCCTAAAAAACTCATCTTCGATTTAAAGGAAGGTATAATCTGTATTACGCAAAACGAAACCTCCAACGGTACGCAAGTGAGTAATGCTATTATTCGCGCTATCAAAAAGAACAACCCGTCTTATTTACTCGCTATTGATGCTACATCATCCATGGCCGGAATTGATCTCGATTTTAAATCAGCAGATATATGGCTGGCTTCTGTGCAGAAATGTTTTGGATTACCGGCAGGATTAGGACTGATGGTTTGTTCGCCTCAAGCGATTGAACGCGTCAAGACAATCAACGAGAAGAATCACTACAACAGTCTCACGTTTATGACGGAGATGATGGATAAATGGCAAACACCGTTTACGCCTAACGTGCTCGGTATTTACCTGTTGATGCGCGTGCTTGAAAATACGGAGGCTATAAAAACCACGCACGATCTGATCGAAGAACGCTACAACAAGTGGATCAATTTTCTGAAAAGCCGAAAAAACATACGCCACTTCGTAAGCGAAGAAGCCGTGCAATCCTATACCGTGATACCGGTAACAGCCGATGAGCAAACTATAGCAGCTATTAAAAAAAGCGCAAAGAAAGAAGGCATTTTACTGGGTGAAGGTTATGGCAATTACAAGCCTGTTACGTTCAGAATCGCCAACTTTCCGGCTTTAAAAGAGAAAGAGATAAAGACGCTGATGAAGTTCCTGGAGAAGTATTAAATGCGTTTTTCAATCGATAACTCAAAACTTGACAAAAGTGAATCGGGCATTACATTCCAAAAAAAATTATATATTCACAAGCTTGTTTTTCAAAAAACTATCCACCTTTGTATAATCAATACCTTAAGATGACCGGAATTTCAAGACAACTTATGCGAATAGTGCTCCTGGCATTACTATTCCAGTTTTTGTCACCGGCATTCTTTACTGTAATTACACAAAGCGATAGTATAATTGACGACCATCACGGAGCCGTTCTTCACGCACATCACAGCTCGATCGTTGTTCCGCAGCTATTAAAAGAAAAGGATGAGACTGAAGAATATAAATCAGACGTCCTTGATCTCGTTGACTTTTTCCCGCTCATTGATTTTTCTGATCAATCGTTTTTATTAACACAATTGCATGGAAGTAAATTTAGTCGATTTGCTTTCAGTGATCACATTGACAGGCATCCGCCTTTGTTTGCGCTGCATCGCGCATTTATAATCTGATTTACTCTTT